>JAYVXL010000571.1:0-4632 GCA_043785185.1 Myxococcales bacterium | reverse complement strand
GCCGGCCGGCACCGCGCTCCTCCTCGCGCCGGGTGTCCTGGGCGGGCTCGGGTACCTGTTCGGGGGACCTACCGTCCATTGGCTCCACGCTCGCGTCGGCACCGGATTTCTGAGCCTGGGCCTGCGCGTCGGGTTGCCGCTGGCGGGCCTCGGCCTCGGCGCGCTCATCCCCGGGATTGCGGGGCGGGAGAACCTGGCCGGCGCCCTCGTGGGAACCGCCGTAGGCATGGGGACCGCGATGGTCGTCGACGACGCGTTCCTCGCGAAAGAGACGGTCCCCACGGTGCCGCGCACCATTCCCTCCCCGTCGTTCTCTCTTCTGCCGACGGTCGACCGCGCCCATCACGGCGCCGGTCTGCGCCTCGGAGGCGCTTTTTTAGCCCGACGGTCGCGGCGGCGAAGTGACGCGAGGTCAGCGGGCGAGCTTGCCCTGCGTCATGAATGCCGAGGCCGATGGCGAGGCGGAGCCGGAAACGCGACCACGCGCGCCACCTCAAGCCGCACGACGAGAGGGCGCGCGAGGGGAGGCGGGGCGGAGCTCCATGTAGGGATGCCGATTTCAGCCAATGACGGGGCCAGCCATCCACGTACCGGCCCGACACGCGGAGGCAGCCCGCAGTCTTCAGGCCGAGGAGCGGCGGACGGCAGGCATAGGCGACGTACCCACTCCGGAGTGACAAGAGCCTCTTCATTTTTGCGGCACACGTGGACGCTGCGCCCGTCGTCAGCGACCTGATATCGCCGTGGTTCAGAACGTCCCGCGGAGTGAGACACCCCGGGGGTTGGCGGACACAAAGATGCGAGACTTGCGGAGCTCGAGCGCCGTAGCGGCAGCCCGCGGGCTCACGTCGTCGGAACGAAGCGCAGCATGAAGCATGAACCCAGCCCCTACGACTTGGAGGCTCGTCGCCACGATGGCGTACGGGAGGCCAAGCGCCACGTGAAAGCCTTGGTCGATCCCATGTGCGCTCCCGCCTGGACAGTGGCCGGTGTAGCAAGGGTCAGCCAGCGCCTCCTGGTGCACGCGCCGGTACGCCGTCGCCCACCACAACATGGGGCCTGCGACAGGCACGAGTGCAAGACGCCTTTCGCCGGGCGCCGAAGGGCTGGACCACGCATCATCCGTTTCCGCTGCGGGCACAAGGAAGAGAAGCGCGCCCAACCCATAGCCAACACCAAACAGCACCGCGCCGTTGATGCCTTCGGTGCGGCGCGCCGGCACGGTCGCTCGTGGCTGCTGCGATGGGGCGGTGCTTGAAGGTGACGATGGCGGTGGTGGAGGTGGCTGACCTTCGAGCGCTGGATGCCGATCTTCTTCGGGCCATGTTCGAACGAAGCCTTCCTGTGCGCGCGCCGTTCCCGAAACCGCCGTTCCAAGGAGAAGGACGGTCACCACGGTGAGGAGCCTGGACCGGTTCGGCGACGCGCGCATTCTCGCCGGCGTCGACGCACGCGGCGTGCCAGGACGGTCCAAACGGGAATTCCGAGTGATCGGCGGCGAGCAGCGCGGCTCCCGTGTGAAATGCGCGCCACTGTGTGAGCGTGGTCACGATGTTTGAGGGGTCGCCGACCGCGAAGAATGAGGGCCGCGACGGTCGCGAGTTCAGAACGGAAGATCGTCTTCGCCGGCCTGCCGAAGCACGCGGTTGACCTGTCGGCGGTAGGCCGCGAGGGCCCGTCGCGACCGCGCGACCGCGGCGCGTGGCGCGCGATGCGTGGCTACTTGTACGTCACCAGCACGGCCGCGCAAATCGGCTGGACCCGGTCGAGCACGCTGCCCGTTCGAAGCGCGTAGCCGACGGTCACTTCGTTCGCCGCGCACGCTTGGTTGAAGAACGAGCCCGGGTTGCCGGTGTAGGTTCCGTAGTCGAGAGCGCCGTTGTTGGTGAAGTTAATGGTGAGGTTGTTGTCGGCCGTCCCCATCGTCAGGGCGCTCGCGCCGCAGTGCGCGCCGAGCCCTTCGACGTAGTTGTCGGAGAGGCCCACGGTGTACGAGATGGCCGTGAGACCGACGAGGCCGCAGTCGTCCGTGCGGCGAACGGCCGGAACGTTCGTCCCGTGCCCGACTTGGAACGGCGCGGTCGCGTTGGGCGCGAGGGTGACGGAGTACGAGCTCGTGCCGGTGACCAGGTTCGGCGTGGCGCAATAAATCGAGACGCCGGACGCCGTCGCATCGCGGTCGTCGAACCAGAGGTCGACGCGCGAGACGAGCTGGTTTGCCGGGCAGTGTAGGTTGACCGGACCCCCACCGGTGCCGCCGGCGCCGATGAGCGCGCGGTCGGGGCCGATCGTGAGCCCGATCGGGCAGCCGTTGTTCACGACGCCGTTGCAGTCGTCGTCGAGGTCGTTGAAGCAGTTCTCTTTCGCCGCCGGCAAGACGTCGCCGGTGCACGCGCCGAGCGTGCCGGCGCACGACTGCGTGCCCTCCTTGCACACGCCGACGCCGCGCGCCGCCGCGGGGCCGGAGTAGCACGACTGCGTGGTCGTCGTGTGCGCGCACACGGCGACGCCGCCGTTGCAGTGGAGCGTGCCGTTGCCGCACGCGCCGGGATCGCCCGTCGCGCAGCCGGCGTCGGTGTCGACGCAGCCGGCGTCGGCGCCACCGGAAGAGCCCGAGCTGCCGGAGCTGCCGGAGCTGCCGGAGCTGCCCGCCCCGCTGCTGCCCGACGCGCCGGAGCTGCCCGACGCGCCCGAGCTGCCCGACGCGCCGGAGCTGCTTCCGCCGCCCTCGTCACGCCCGCCCTCGCCCACGCCGTCGCCTCCGCTGGTGCCGTTGCCGCTGGTTCCCAGATCCGCCGTCGACGACAACGTACCGTTCGCGCACGCGACGAACGTGGCGACGAGCGCGAATGCCGAGCCGGTGAGAACGAGACGCCGCACGCGAGGGCCCCCCTGGGGTGGTTCCAACTCTGGGAACTGTACGGCGCAAATCGCTGCCTGTCACAGACGGAAATGCGCGCCACCTTCGAAACGCGATCCTCTAGAGTGCGCTCATGCGACGCGTCATTTCGGGCGGAAACGTGGTGGTGCTGGGGCTCGCGCTCGGGGCGGGATGCGGCGGACCGAAGCCGCCGGCGGTGGCGGAGGGCACGTCCCTGGATGGCGGCAGCCCGTCGGCGGCGTTCTCCCCTGGGGACGCCGCGACCGCGACGGCACCGGCCGCGACCGCCGATCCGCCGGTGGTCGCCGACGCGGGCGCCGCGGCGGCGGCCCCACCCGACACGCCGCTCGTCGAGGACAAATGCGCTCCGGTTGCGCTGGCTTACGAGAAGTCGCTCCGCGCCAAGCTGCGCCAGTGCTGGCTCGACGCCGCGAACAAATCGAAGGATCGCATCCTCGGCTCGGTGAAGCTGATTCTCGAGATCGACAACATGGGCAAAGTCGTGGGGCAGCGCTTCGCGGAGAAGAGCGATCTCCCCGACCCGATCCAGAAATGCATGATGAAGGCCTTCAAGGCCGAACCGATCGACGCCAAGAAATGCGACATGAAGACCTTCACGATCGTAGAAAAATTCCCTCGCTGACGGGACGTGGTCGCTCGCCAGGCCGCCGGTTCGGCGCTAGAGAAGAGCGGATGAAGAGCCTCCTCCTTCTTGCTTTGGTCCCCGCCACGTCCCTCGCGCTCGCGGCCGCCGCGGGCTGCAGCAGCTCGAGCTCGACGAACCCCGTCCCCCTGAGCCCGGCCGACAGCGGCGGCGTCGCCGACGCGTCGGGGGACGGCAGCACGCCGCCCCCGCCGCCCGCGGACGGCGGCGCGGACAGCGCGGGCGCGAACACGACGCCCATCACCGGCGTTCCCGACAAGACGTGGACGTGGGTTCCGTTCGCCGGCGCCGTCTGCCGCGACGGCTCGGCGACCGGCATCGCGGTCAACCTCAACCCGGCGGCCACGAAGGTGATGATTTACCTCGAGGGCGGCGGCGCGTGCTTCAACGACTTCACGTGCGCGCGGAACCCGACGACGTTCGGCAGCGCCGAGTTCGCGTCGTGGTCGCAAGGGCAGCACCCCGGCGCGTTCGATCGCGCAGACGCCGCCAATCCGGTCAAGGACTGGAGCTTCGTCTACGTGCCGTACTGCACCGGCGATGTGCACGCCGGCAACAAGCCCGACGGCAAGTCGAACGACGGCGCGACGCAGCGCTTCGTCGGTTACGCGAACGTCGCGCTCTACTTGAAGCGCCTCGTGCCGACGTTCCCGACGGCGACGCAAGTGCTCCTCACCGGCGTCAGCGCCGGTGGCCTCGGCACCGTCGCCAACTACGAGCAAGTGGCGACGGCGTTCGGATCCGTACCGGTCGACATGCTCGACGACTCCGGACCGATGTTCGAGGAGCCGACGCTCGCCACGTGCCAGTCGAGCGACGTGGCCGCGCAGTGGGGCCTCGCCAAGACGTTCCTCGCGACGTGCGGCGCCGACTGCGCCGACAACGACGGCGGCACGACCGATTTTCTCACGCGCTACACCGTGCACCTCGTGAAGAAGTACCCGAACCGCAAGTTCGGCTTCATGGACTCGGTGGACGACGGCACGATGACGTACTTCTTCGGCTTCGGGTACGCCAACTGCACCGGCCTCCGCCAGCTCACGCAGGATCAGTTCACGGCCGGCCTCACCGACATCCGCACGAAGCT
>JAYVXL010000570.1:0-14404 GCA_043785185.1 Myxococcales bacterium | reverse complement strand
GCAAGGACAGCGCGCGCCACGTCCCGAGCGCGTCCACGCCAAGGACGACCGCGACGTAGCGGTCTGGACGCCGCGGGTTCGGGCGCACGAACGCGGCGCCGAGTTGGCTCCCGGTGATGCGCTGCCCGCCGAGGACGACCGCGTCCCCGTCGACGCGGATGGGCAGGTCCGCCTCGAGCGCGCGCACGACGCGGTTTCCGCGCGCGTTGCCGACGAGGAAGAGCGCCTTGTCGTTCGCGAGCGCTTCGCCGCGCGCGAAGAACTCCGCGTCGCTCAGGATCGGATAACGCACCGAGACGCCCCATCGGATGGTCGCGAACGCGCGCGCGACCTCCTCGTTCGCGCGCGCCGTCGCCGGATCGTCCGCGCCGTAGACGAAGAGGAGCGGGGAGCGGAAGACGTCGCGGAAGGGGCCGGTGACCTCGCCGCGCTTCCACGGGCGATCGTGCGTCGCGGGACCCTTCTTCCAGCCGCCGTCGTCCTTGTGGAAGACGAGCGGCTCGGCGTCGCCGACGGCGAGCGTCGCGCCGTCGAGCGTGACGGTCATCGGCAGCACCGGGTCGACCAGCTTTTCGTCGCGCGCGAAGCTGACCTCCGCGACGCCGCTCGTGCGCGCGTCGATGCGCGTCTTGGTCCGCACGTCGGCGTGCACCTCGCCCCACGCGTCGGGCCTCGCGAGCTCGCCGATCCGCACCCACGCGTTCTTTGCGCTCCGCAGGCGCAGCGTCCGGAGGTGCACCTGGCGGGGGTGCAGATCGCGGCGGTGCGGCAGAAGCCATTTCGCGGCCTTCAGGTTTTCGTACGTCGTCTGCCAGACGTTGTGACCGAGCGCCGGGTGCTCGTGGACGATGGAATAGTGTTTCCTCTCGTACGTCTCGATGAGGGCGCCGCTGTTCGCCTCGGGGAGGTCCATTGTTCCGTGCACGACGAAGAGCGGCGTCGCGTAGCCGTTGTCCGCCCAAAAGACGTTGGAGCGCTCCTCGGCGAGGAAGCGCTCCCACGGGCGCACCGGCCGCCCCACGAAATCGCGGCGGACGAAGTAGCTGTGGTAGCCGCACAATGGCGCCGCGGCCGCGAAGCGGTCGGGGTAGCGGAGCGCCACCGCCGCGCTGCCGATGCCGCCCATCGACGGGCCGGTCACCGTCACGCGCGCCGGATCGATCGGATAGCGCCCCAGGACCCAGTCGAGCGCGCGCATGACGTCGTCCTCACCGAGGTCGCGGTACATCGTGTTGCCGTGGCCGTTCGGCGTCACCACGAACGCCTCGAGCGGCGGCAGGGGGCCGACGTGGCGGTCTTCCCACTCCTGATCCTTCTTCGGATCGTCGCCGCCGAAGAACCAGCGGAGCATCGCCATCGGCTTACCGTTCATGCCGTGCAGCGCGACGATGAGCGGGTAGCGTCGCGTGCTGCCCGGGCGGTACGACGGAGGCGCGTAGAGGCCGAGCTCCTGGAGCTCTCCGTCGACCGGCGAGCGGTAGGCGCGGCGCATCGGGCCGGTCCGGCCTGCGTACGGATCGCGCCCTTGTCTCAGCGCCGCCGCAGCGTCCGTGAGCTCTTGGGCCTCGGCGGCTTGCGCCTCGCCGTCGCTGTCGCCGCGCGCCGCGAGCTGCGCGAGGCGCTCGCGGAGCCACGCCACGCTGTCGTCCTTGTCGAGCGGCGCCGCGTCCGCCGCGGCGAGCGCGTCGCGCACGGGCCGGTTCGCCCGGTACGCGAGCCTCAGGGTGCGCCCGGCGACGCCGAGCTCGCACGTCCCGTCCGCCACGCCGTCCTCCACCTTCGGGAGCACCGCCACGAGCTCGCCCACGCCGGCGGCGCCGAGCGGAACTTCGCCGGCCTCGACGTCGAACGCGCCCGCCAGCTTCGCGGTCACGCGGAGCGGCACGCCGCGCGGCGCGCCTTCGGGGAATCGCACCGTCAGGCGCGGCCGTCGCGCCTCGGCGGTGATGCCGCGGTCGAGCGACACCCACGACATCTTCGCCGCGAGCTCGCGCGCGTCGTCCGCGCTCGTCCCCGGAAGCGCGAGGTACGCGCCGACCGGCGGCGCGAGCCGCTCGTCGACGAGGCGCACACGAAACGACCACGCCGCGTCGCGCTGGTGCAACTTGAGGACGAGCGTGTGATCGCCGGCGGTCAAGTCCACCGGTACGAGGTCGTCGTCGTCGCGCTCGGGGCGCGACTCGTCGCGCGTGAAGACGGGCCTGCCGTCGACGAGCACGCGCAGCCCGTCGTCCGCGCCGAGGAGCAGGAAAAACCGGCCCGCGCGCGCGACGTGCAGGACGCCGGCGGCGTACGCGACGACGTCATTCTCCGTCGGCTTGAGCGCGGCCTGCAGATCCACGGCCCCTTCGCCGCTCGACGCCAACGTCCACCGCGGCGGCTCCGCGTTCTGCCCGGGGCGGCCCGCCGGCGCGGGGCCGAACGACGCGCCGAGCCGCGGGGCGAGCGCGGCTTCGTCGACGCCCGGCGGCGGCCGCTCGAGCGCGCCTTCGCCCGGCGGCTTCGGCTTGTCCGCGAACGTCGCCGAGCGGTACGGGCCGACGACGAGCCACGCGCCGAGCCGCCCGGCGGGCGACGTCGCCACGCGCACCTCCGTCGCCGGCGAGCGCGCCTCGCGATCGAGCGCCGCGCGCTCGTCGTCTCCGAGCGCCAGCGGCGCGAGCGCAGGGGGGACCCTCGGCGCCGCGGCCGCGAGCGTCGCGAGCGTCGCGAGCGCGAGGGGCGAGAGCAGGAACGCCGTGCTTCTCCGCATGCGGAGAACCTTACGTCAAACCGCCGCCGGCTAGAACCGCGGGGAGGACCGACTCATTGACCCCCGCCGCCGTTGCGCTGCGGCGGCGTGAAGAAGGTGCGGCACGTCTCCAGTCCTCGCGGGTCAATCTCCGCCGCGCGGAGCCTCGGCGGCGCCGCGAAGGTCGGGCGCGAGAAGTCGAACATGTCGTACGGCGGCAGCGCGTTGGCGTCGCGGTGGGTCAGCGCCGGAAGCGTGAACTTGGCCTCGATGAACCGCGTGATGCTCGTGTGATCGTAGGTCTGGTGCGAGACGTAGCTCTTCTTCGCCCACGGCGAGACGACGACGAACGGCACGCGCATGCCGAGCCGATCGAACCCGCCGCCGGCCGCCCGGTCTTCGTTGTTGCGGAAGTCCGGCGCCCCGCGGTCGGGCGCGCAGGCCGTCGGCGGCGCGACGTGATCGTAGAGGCCGCCGTGCTCGTCGTACGTGAAGAAGAGCGCGAGGTCCTTCCACTGCGGGCTCGTCATGAGCGCGTGGACGACGTCGCTGACGAAGCTCTCGCCGGTCTGGATGTCTGCCGGCGGGTGCTCGTCGTTGCCGTCGACGCCCTCGTTGATGCTGGCGTCGACGAACACGACCTGAGGCAGCGTCCCCGCCGCCGCCTGGTCATTGAAGTCGCTCATGTGCTGCAGTCTGGCCGACGGCCAGCGCGACATGTAGCTCGAGCCGAGCAACGCGCCGACGCGCGGGATGTGCGGAAAGCTGTCCACGTAGATCGCCCACGTCACGTGCCGCCGCTCGAGCATGTCGAAGATGGTGAGGTCCTTTTCAGGGCCCCAGCCCGCCAAGTTCGCCGAGCGATCGTCGGTCACGCCGAGGCTGGTCGCGGCGTAGAGGTAGTCGCGGTTCGGGTACGTCGGGCCGAGCACCGACGCGTGGTAGTGATCGCCGATCGCGAAGGTGCTCGCGAGATCGTAGTAGAACGGGATGTCGCGCTCGTCGTACCACCAGAGCGCGCGGTCGCCCGTCGACAGCGCGTCGGAGACCTGAGGCTGGGTGGGATCGGTCCACATGTGGTTGGCCTGAAAGAAGCCGTCCATCTTGCCGCCGTTGTACGAGAGGCGTGTGCCCGCCCACTCGTGGTTCATGTCCGACGAGCAGAGGTACGGCGCGTGCGCGAGCGGGTGGCGCGGGCTGTTGGGATCGCCGACGCGCTCGGGGTTCGACGCGTCGTCGGGCGGCGACTCGATGTCCGTCCGGTGCATGAACTTTCCGAGGCGACCGAAGTACGAGTCGAACGAGCGGTTCTCCTGCATGAGGACGACGATCGTCTTGATGGGAATGCCGTCGGCGACAGGCAGTTCGGGGCCGAGCGTCTCGGCCGGGAGCGACCCGCGGCCGAACATGCAGCCCGCGCGGCCCGTCGCGGCGTCGGCCTCGCTGGCCGGCCGGGTCACGGTCCGATTCCACGACGCCGGTGCCCCGGTGTCCGCCGACTCCGTCGTCCCCGCGCCGCCGCCCGAGCTACACGCCCCGAGCGCGACCGCCCCCACCAGTACGAAGAGTGCTCGCTTCACGCGCGCCGGTGGTGCAATCCTGAGACCACATTGTCGCACATATGTAACATGCCGAAAGAACGCGGCCAGCGCGCCCGATCGGTACAAAATTGTGGACGACGCATAGCCCATCCCTGGGACCGCGGCCCCGCATCCGCCCATCGGCAGAGCGGAGCGATCGTCAGAGCAGACCGATCGTCAGAGGAGGGCGCTCGTTCACACGACCGTTAGAGGAGACCCTGCGCCAGCGTGCGCGAGTCGTCCTTGAAGAGGATCTCGACCTTTCCGGCGTCGATGATGCGGAGCACGACGCCGTCGCCGAATTTCGAGTGGCGAATGACGTCCCCCTCCTTGAACGTCAATGAAACGCGGTAGAGGCGAAAGTCGGTCACGGCGCGGCCGGCGATCGCCTTCTCCCACTGCTTGGTGCGATCCATCTCCGCCTGCGCGGCCTTGCTCGGCCCGCGCGTGGAGCGCGGTCCGGCCGAGCGCGTGACGCTGCTGGCGCCGCCGCCGCTGCCGCTCGACGCGACCTTCTCGCCGGGCGCGGCGGCGCGGTAGTTGTGATGGGAGTTGCATGTGCTGCACTCGACGCGGACGGGGCGAATCCCCACCATCGCAATGATGCGGTGGTTCAAGACGAGCTTGCACTTGGTGCAATAGCTGTCGACCTCGCCGCCGGTCTTCAAGGCTTTGGCGCTGCTCACGATTCGTCTCCTCCGGGTGTTCCCCCGCCGCTATCTACGCCGCCGCCGCCGCCGCCGCCGCTGTCGCCGCCGCCGCCGCCGAGCGGCCCGCGGCCCCCGCGATCACGCCGCCGCCGTTCGCGCGCGCCACGACCGGCCGCGCGCGACATCGTCACTTCGGTCTTCACCTCGGGCTTGCTCAGCGAGGAGCCCCCCGCGGCGTCGCCCTCGCCGCCCTCGCCCGCGCTCGGCGCGTTCGGCTCGTTTGGCCTGAAGCGGATCGTGGTGTTCACCTCGAACTGCACCGTCGTGAGGATCTTCTGCATCTCCCCCGTGATGTTCGTGTGCTCGAGGAAGTCGCGCATCTCCTTGGCGACGACGCGGAAGAGGCCGTTCTTCGTCTCGTCGATCTGCGAGAAGAGGTAGTGGGCGATCTCTTTGGGGACCTTGAGATCGCCGATCAGCGTCTTCAGGTTCTCGGGGGCGTGCTGGGCCTGGCTGACGCCGGCTTCGACGGCGCGCTTCAGGAGCTCGGGGATCACGCCCTCGAGCCGTCGCCGTTTGCCGTCCTGGCGGTCGCCCATTCGAGGTAAGTAGCGATTAACCTGGGATTATGCAACACCCCGCAGGATTCGGTCGATCCCTTGGGCGGCGCGCGTGATGTGCGGATGGAGGGTCCCGGTGCGACACGAAGGGCCGAGCGCGCAGAGCAGAACCTCCTGCCCCGCGACCTCGAGCGAGCGGACCTCGACCTCGGTGCGCAGCGTGTCGAGGCGCGACGATGCCCCGCGCGCGACCGGCTCGGGATGCGCGAGCAGCGGGGCGTACGCGGCGAGCTCCTCGCAGACCGCCCAACTGCCGGCGCCCGCGACGACGATGCCGCTCGGATCGGCGAGCACGATCGCGTCGATGTCGCCGTCGGACCTCGCGTACGCGAGGGCGTAGTGGAGGGCGACGAGCGGATCGGCGCTGCGCTTCCTGCGCCGATCGGGCCCTCCGTCGGGGCGCGCGGTCTCCAAGTCTTGCAGGTCCAGGTCGAGGGGCAGATCGCTCATGGGGCGTAGTTTCAACGTGTAGGTGTATGTGGGCCAACTAAGTCGACCCTTGACCTTGGGCCGCGTCCTCGTCAAGCAATGGATCCGCATGATTTGCCCGTTTCACACCGAGCTCTACAAAAAGCGCCGCGAGAGGGTTCTCGACGCCCTCGCCGCCTCCGCCTCCTCGCCCTCCCCTGGCGGCTCCCCCGGCGGCGGCGCGGTCGCGGTCTTCCCGTCGGCCCCCGTCTACACGCGCAACAACGACGTCGACCACGAGTACCGCCAGGATTCGGACCTCTTCTACCTAACCGGCTACGACGAACCGAACAGCGTGCTCGTGCTCACGGGCAAAGACCGCAAGGCGACCATGTTCGTCCGCGCGCGCGATCCGGAGCGGGAGATCTGGGACGGCGCGCGCGCCGGCGTCGACGGCGTGAAAGCGCGCTTCGGCGCGGACGACGCGTTCGTCATCGGCGAGCTCGCCGCCGAGCTGCCGAAGCTCCTCGCGGGCGCGCAGCGCATGTACTACCGCCTCGGGCGCGACCGGCAGTTCGACGATAAAATCCTGGAAGCGGTCGATCGCACGCGCGCACGCGCGCGCCTCGGCGTGACCTGGCCGACGGAGATCGCGGACCCGGCGCAGATCGTCCACGAGATGCGCCTCTTCAAGGCGGACGAGGATCTGCAGGCGATGCGCGTCGCCGCCAGCATCACGCGCGACGCACACCTCCGCGCGATGGCGCAGGCGAAGGCGGGCATGCACGAGTACGAGGTCGAGGCGCTGCTGCTCGAGACGTTCCGCCGCAGCGGCTCCGAGCGGCCGGCGTACGGCAGCATCGTGGGCTCCGGCCCGAACGCGACGGTGCTCCACTACCGCGCGAACAACCGAAAGATGGAGCCGAACGAGCTGCTCCTCATCGATGCCGGGTGCGAGCTCGACTACTACGCCGCCGACGTCACGCGCACCTTCCCGATCAGCGGGAAGTTCACGCGCGAGCAGCAGGCGATCTACGAGCTCGTCCTCGAGGCGCAAGAGCTCGGTGTCGCGCGCACCGTCGCCGGCGCGACGCTCGATGGGATCCACCAGGAGACCGTCGAGGTCATCACCCGCGGCCTCGTCCGGCTCGGTTTACTCCAGGGCGAAGTGCAAACGCTCATTGAAGCGGAGACTTACAAGTCGTTTTACATGCATCGCACGAGCCATTGGCTCGGCATGGATGTCCACGACGTCGGCGGTTATTACGTCGGTGGCAAGGCGCGCCCGCTCGCGCCGGGCATGGTGCTGACCGTCGAGCCGGGGATCTACATCGCGCGCGACAACGACAAGGTGCCGCCCGAGTGGCGCGGCATCGGCGTGCGAATCGAGGACGACATCCTCGTCACCGCGGGCGCGCCGGAGAACCTGACGGCGAGCATCCCAAAGTCGGTCAAAGACGTCGAGCACGCCTGCGCCGCGTAGACTACGCAGTCTCCGCCTCCGCCTTCAATGTTCGCCGGCGCGCCCACGCGTAGGCGAGCGCGCCGAGGAGGACCGAGAGCGGCACGCCGACCGGGATCATCCCGAGGAGCCAGTCGAGCACCAGCTTGTGGGCGCCCTCGAGGAGGTGCGCGCGGTCGAGCGTCACCCAATCGCCGGTCCGCAGGCGGTGGGCGACCTCCACCTCGGCGGCGGCGAGGAACGGCAGGACGAAGATGTTGCTCGAGCGCGAGCCGAGCCACGCCCAGAGACGATTCAGCCGGAGGACCGTCGCCGCCGCGACCGCGAGGCCCCCGTGGAAGCCGATGGCGGGCGAGCAGCCCAGGAAGCATCCGACGCCGACCGCCCAGCCGATCTGCGCCGGGCTGGCGCGCTCGCTCTTCGCGCGCCGCCAGAGCGCGCGGAGTTTTTGCGACAAAGGCGCGAGGAGGGCCACGGAGAGCACGTTAGCAGCCCGCGCCGCTCGACCGCGCCCGTCGCGTTGCCGGAAACTCCGGCCTGCCCCGGAGCCGGTGCTAAGGCTGACGCGGTGAAGCCGGAAGAGGCGGTCTCGGCGTTCGTGACGCACCTGCGGACGGAGCGCCGCGCGTCGCCGCACACCGTCGCGGCGTACGAGCGCGATCTGACGAGCCTGCTCGCCTTCGCGCGCGAGCGTTCGCCGCGGCTCGCCGACGTGCGGGGCATCGACGTGTACCTGCTGCGCGGCTGGCTCGGGCAGCTGTCGCGGACGCTCGCCGCGAGCTCGGTCGCGCGCAAGATCGCCGCGGCGCGCACGTGGATGCGGTGGATGAGGCGGCGGGGCGTGCTCGCGGAGAGCCCCGCCGAGGAGCTCGCGACGCCGAAGGTCCGAAGGCCGCTGCCCACGTTCCTCGGCGTCGACGCGGCAAAAGAGGTCGTCGAGGCGCCCGACACGGCGACCGCGGCCGGCGCGCGCGATCGGGCGATGCTCGAGCTGCTCTACGGCTCGGGGCTGCGCGTCGGCGAGCTCGTGAACCTGAAGCCGGGGGACGTCGACCTGCCCGAGGCGATCGTGCGCGTGCTCGGCAAGGGCGACAAGGAGCGCGTCGCGCCGATGGGCCGAAAGTGCGTCGAGGCCCTCGCCGCGTACCTCGCGCGGCGCGAGGAGCTTCGTCACCCGCGCTCCGGCGCGCTCGACGTCGCCGCGCTGTTCGTGTCGACGCGCGGCAAGCGCCTCGGCGCGCGCGGCGTGCGAGAGCTCGTGCACCGCTACGGCGCGCTCGGCGCCGGGCGCGCCGATCTTCACCCGCACGCGCTCCGCCACACGTGCGCGACGCACCTGCTCGACGGCGGCGCCGACTTGCGGGCCATCCAAGAGCTGCTCGGTCACGCGTCGCTCTCCACCACGCAGCGCTACACGCACGTCTCGATGGAGCACCTGATGAAGGTCTACGACGCCGCGCACCCGCTCGCGAAGAGCCCCAAAAACGGCTAGAGGTTCTGGGCGTGATCGAGGAGCTGAAGCGATCCAGCCTCGCCCTGGCCGGCGGAATGACGGGGGCCGTCGTCGTCGCCGCCGTGGAGGCGCGCGCCGCGCTCGCGCAGACGAGCGGCACGTTCACGCCCACGCTGCCGCAGCTCTTCTTCGCGGACATGTCCGTGCTCGCGCCGCTCGCGGTGATGCTCTCGCTCGCCGTCGCGACGGCGCACCTCTACCTCGAGCCCGGCGCGCCGCGGTCGCCAGGGGAGCACCTCGCGCGCGTCCGCGCGGAGCCCGTGCTCGTCCGCTCACGCACGGCGGCGCTCTGGCCGCTGGGGGTGCTCGCCTTCTTCGCGTGGACGGTCTCGTCCGCGCACCTCGCGCGCGCGGCGCTCGCGCAGGGCCGGCCCCTCTCGTCCGGCTTCGAGCTCGCGGTCGACTCGGTCGCGCTGCTCGCGGCGCTCGGCGCGGTGGGGCTCGCGGCGCTGCCGCCGGTCCGGCGCCTCCTCGCGTCCGGCGCGCCGATGGCCGGTCGCCTCCTCGACCCTCCGACGACCGGCGGCGTCGCCCTCGCCCTCGCCGTGGGCCTGTTCGCCGCGGGCGTCGCGCTCGGCGACACCGGCGGCGACGGCGCGTGGCCGCTCGGGATCTTCGGCGTGATGAAGCGGCGCGAGCTGGACCTCCGGCCCGTCGCCAACCTCCTCGTCATCGCCGCGGGCGCGTACTTCGCCGCGGTGGCGTTCGCGGCGCGGCGCGGCGCGCTCGCGCCGGTGCTCTCGCTGGCGGTGGCGCTGGTGCCGCTCGTCTCGACGTTCGTCGAGGCGCGCGCGCTCGGCGATGCGCCCCACGTCGCGCGCGCGGTGGAGCGCTACGCGCCGCTCGGACGGGTCGCGCTCGCCGCCGCACGCGCGGCGACCGATCGCGATCGCGACGGCGCCTCGGGCCTCTTCGCGGGCGGGGACTGCGACGACAAGAACCCCAAGATCCACCCGAGCGCCGTCGACGTGCCCGGCAACGGCGTGGACGAGGACTGCTCCGGCGCGGACGCCGTGCTGCCCGTTGCGCCGCCATCGCCGCCACCGCCCGCCCAACCGAAGGAGACGATGCCCGAGGACTTGAACCTCATCGTCATCACGATCGACACGCTGCGCACCGACGTCGGCTTCATGGGTTACGCAAAGGACACGACGCCGAACCTCGACCGCCTCGCCACGCGCAGCGTCGTGTTCGACCGCGCGTACGCGATGGCGTCGTACACCGGCAAGAGCCTCGCGCCGATGTTCATCGGGCTCTACCCCAACGAGACGGTGCGCGACGGCGGGCACTTCAACACGTACGCGCCGGCCAACGTCTTCACCGCGGAGCGCTTGAAGGACGCCGGCGTCGTGACGATGGGCGCCGCGTCGCACTGGTACTTCAACCGGTGGAGCGGGCTGCCGCAGGGGATCGACACTTGGGACCTGTCGGCCAAGCCCGGCGAAGGGCAGGGGGACACCGACACCTCGGTCACGAGCAAGGAGCTTGCAGACGCCGCGATTCGCTTGCTCTCGAAGTCAGAGAGCACGCGCAAGCGCTTCTTCATGTGGGTTCACTTCTTCGACCCGCACGCGCAATACTCACCGCACGCCGGCGCGCCGGATTTCCTGGGCGACGAGCGAGGGCCGACGGCGCTCGCGAAGGCCGCGTACGACGGCGAGGTCTGGTTCACCGACAAGCACGTGGGTCGCGTGCTCGATCACATCGCAGACCAGCCGTGGGCGGCGCGTACGGCGATCGTCGTCACCGCCGATCACGGCGAGGCGTTCAACGAGCACGGCATGAGCTTCCACGGCATCGAGCTTTGGGAATCGCTCGTCCACGTCCCGCTGCTCGTGTTCGTGCCCGGCGTTCCGCCGCACCACGTCCCGGTCAAGCGCGGCCACATCGACGTCGCCCCGACGCTGCTCGCGCTCATGCGCGTGCCGGCCGAAGGCGCGCGGCTCCGGGGCGTGAGCCTCGTGCCGGATTTGCTCGCGACGGACGAGGGCGAGTACGTCGAGCGCGACGTCTACTTCGACATGCCCGCCGGCCCTTACAACTTGATGCGCCGCGGCCTCCTCACCGGCACGACGCCGGGAAAGAAGCTCATTCACTTCGGCGCAAACCAGTACCAGCTCTTCGACCTCGCGACCGATCCGGGGGAGAAGGACGACTTGTCGCCCGACCCCTCCGCGCTCGCGCCGGCGCAGGCCGCGTTTCAGGCGCTGCGCGGCGGGCTCGAGGAGATCGAGGTGAAGCCGGAGAGCGCCAACCTGCCGTAGCGCGGTCGAACGAAGAAGAGGAAGGCTGCCACGACGCGCCCTCAGCCTCCCGCGCGAATCAAGCCGCGAGATCCTGCGACGACACGCCCGCGCCCCTGCCGAGGATGCCCTTCAGGCTGGTGCGCGCGCGGTGCAGGCGGGAGCGGACCGCGCTCTCGGTGAGGTGCAAGCGATCGGCGATCTCCTGCAGGCCAAGGTCCTCGGTGTAGTGCGCAAGGACGACCTCGCGGTAGTCCTCGGGCAGATCGCCCAGGGCGGCGCGAACGCGCTCATCGCGCGCGCGGTTCATCACCATCACGTCGGTGCGCTGTTCGGTCTCGGCGTCGTTCATCGCCGGCAAGGACGCGAGGTCCTCGAGCTCGAGGCCCGACGTCACGCGCGCGCGGTGGCGCCGCTGCGAGCGCATCAGCATGAGCGCCTCGTTGGCGGTGACGCGAAAGAGCCACGTCGAGAAGCTCGAGTCGCCGCGGAACGAGCCGAGGCGCCGGACGACTTGCATCAGCGTCGTCTGCACGAGGTCCCGCCGGTCCTCGTCCGCGACCGGGTAGCGCAGGAGCTGCCGCTCGACGTGGGGCGACAGCTCGCGCACGAGGGCGTTGAGGGCGTTGCGGTCACCGGCGGTGGCCAGAGCGAGGGTCTCAGCGGCGGGGGAGAAGGCCATGATGCATCCCTCCTTTACAAGACCCGTGCCTCCTCTACAGGCGCCTGGTTTCGAAGGGTTGCCCCCCACTAGACAGTGTCCGCAAACGGACATGTGAAGCTCGCCCGACAGGCGGCTTCGATCGCGCCGAGGCCTGCCTACAAGGTGCCGAAGGCCGTACTGCGTCAAGGCGCCCGCGGAGCTTGGTCACGGTCGCCGAGTCCGCTAGGGTGAAGGGATGCCGGAGAGGCGCGCCCGTTCGAGCGGGAGTGAGGCGAAGGCCTCGCTCCCGGCCGGCTCGATCCTCGCGCAGAAGTACCGCATCGAGTCGGTGCTCGGCGAAGGGGGCATGGGCACCGTCTACGCGGCGCACCACGAGCTGCTCGACCAGCGCGTGGCGCTGAAGGTCCTCTTCGCGGAGGCCATGCTCGACCCCGAGGCGCGCGCGCGCTTCCTCCAGGAGGCGCGCAGCGCGGCGCGCTTGCAGAGCGAGCACGTCGCGCGCGTGATGGACATCGACACGCTCGACAGCGGCGTGCCGTTCATCGTGATGGAATACCTCGAGGGCTCGGACCTCGGGCAGCTCCTCGAGCGGCGTCGCGTCTTCGAGGCGTCGCGCGTCGTCGACTATGTGCTGCAGGCGCTCGAGGCGATCGCCCAGGCCCACGCGCAGGGGATCATCCACCGTGATCTGAAGCCGTCGAACCTGTTTCTCACGAACCGCGCCGACGGCTCGCAGATCATCAAGGTGCTCGACTTCGGGATTTCGAAGCCCACGTTTGGACGCGTCGCCAAGATCACGAGCAGCCGCTCGGTGCTCGGGTCGCCGCCGTACATGTCCCCCGAGCAGGTGCGGAGCCCGCGCACGGTCGACGCACGCACGGACATCTGGGCGACGGGCATCCTCCTCTACGAGCTGCTCACCGGGAAGATGCCGTTCGACGGCGAGGAGGTCGGCGAGCTGTTCGCGGCGATCCTCGAGCAGGAGCCGAACGGCATCCGCGTGAAGCGGCGCGACGTGCCGGAGGGGCTCGAGCACGTCGTGTTCCGCTGCCTCGCGAAGAACCGCGACGAGCGCTTCTCCGACGTCGCCGAGCTCGCGCGCGCGCTCGGGCCGTTCGGCAGCGGCGAGCAGGCGAAGTCCGTCGACCGCATCTCGGCGACGCTCCTCCGCGCGGTGGAGCGATCGAGCCCGCGCGGGCGGGGCCTCGTCTCCGGCATCACGGCGAACGCCGACAACGCGACATTGCCGGACGATCTCGGGAGCGCCGCCACGGACGTCGGGCCGCCGCCCGAGCTGTCGCCCACGGCGAGCACCGTGGGCACGCGTCTTCGCCAGACGCTGCGCGGAAGCGGCAGGACGAAGACCAAGATCGCCGCGTTCCTCGGCGGAGCCTCTGCCGCGCTGATCGCGATCGTCGTCCTGCTCGTGTTCAAGCGTGCACCGGTGCCGGCGGCCGCCGCCCTGGGCCCGCCGCCCGAGCCGGCGGTCGAAGCGCCGCTCGCGCCCGCCGCGACCGCGCCGACGAGCTTCGCGGGGTCCACGCCGCCCGCGCCGCCGCCCGCGCCTCCGACCCCCCCGCCGCCGCTCCTGTTCTCGCCGGTGCCCGCCGACGTCGCCGCGGCTTCGGCCGCGGAGCCGAAGCCCGCCGCCACCGCGCCGACCAAGCCGCCGACCGGGTCGCCTCCGCGCACGCGCGCGGCCCCACCGGTGAAGGCGGCCGTCGCCGCGCCCCCGCCGAAGCCAGCGCCGGCCGCGCCGAAGCCGCCGCCGCAGGACGACTTGAAGAAGACGCTGGACCTCTGGAACAAGTAAGCTCGCCTCCCCGATGAGACGTGCGCCCTCTCTCGTCGCGGGGCTCGCGCTCGCGTTTCTCGGCCTCATGGAGCCCGACGTCGCGCGGGCACAAAGCGGCGCCGACACGGAGAGCGAGCGGCTCGTCAAGGAAGGGCAAGAGCTCCTCGAGCGCGGGCAGGTCGGTGCGGCGTGCGACAAGCTCGACCTCGCGCTCAAGCGCGCCGACAGCGTGAACACGCTCGCGCTCCTCGCCTTCTGCCACGAGCGCGAGGGCAAGCCGGGGCGGGCTTGGAACGAGTTCAAGCGCGTCGAGCCGCGCGCGCCGACGGGCGACAAGGCCGCGTTCGTTGCCCAGCACCTGAAGGCGCTCGAGCCGAAGGTGGCGCGCGCGCGCCTCGACGTCGGGAGCCGGACGATCACCGAGGTGCGCGTCGACAACGAGCTCGTTCTCCTCGATCAGGGGCGCGTCGTGGCGGACGCCGGCGAGCACACGATCCGCGTGGAGGCGGGCGGTCACGTGCTCACGCGCAACGCGACGCTCCGCGTCGGCGACAACCCGACGATCGTGATGCAGGCCGAGGCCTCGCCGCCCGCCGCACCGCCTCCCGTCCTTCCTCCCGCTCTCGCGGACGACGCGCGCGCGCGCGCGCCCGAAGAGTCCGGTGGCGGGCGCACGGCGGGGTGGATCCTGACGGGCGTGGGCGTCGCCTTCCTCGGCGTCGGCGTCGCCACCGGCGT
>JAYVXL010000569.1:0-14430 GCA_043785185.1 Myxococcales bacterium | reverse complement strand
GAGAGAGCTTCGCGAGCGCTAGAACGTGCCCATCGCCGTGATCGCGCCGCCGCCGCCCGGCGTCGGCGACGCGCCGAGCTGGAACGGAGCGTGCCACGCCGTCTTGCCGGTGGGCTCGTCGTCGCTCATCTGCCCCGCGAAGACGGCGGCGACGCCGACGCCGGCGAGGCCGCCGAGCGCGTTGGCGATGAGGCCGTGGCGCGGGCTCGCGTCGCTCGCGAGGTAGAACGGGTAGACGAGGAGGCCCGCCGCGGTGCCTGCGGCGTAGCCGATCCACATCCACTTCTGCGCGTTGTACGACGGCGTGTAGACCGTCGAGAGCGCGCCGGTCGCGAGGATCCCCGCGTTCATGCCGACGAAGCCCCAGACCGCGGCGCCGTCCTTCCAGTCGCCGCCGACGACCCCCGCGCCGAACATGATGCCGCTCGCGGCGCCCCAGCCGGCGCCGCTGCCGATGAAGCTGAGGCTCCGCGGGTCCGGCCGGAGCCACTCGCCGAACGCGTAGCCGCCGACGCCGCCGCCGGTCGACATGATCCAGGTCAGCGTCGTCCAGGTGTGGAACTTCCACTGCCCGCCGCTTCCATTCTCGCCGCCGCTGAACTGCCACTGCATGCCGCTGATCGCCATCCCCTCGAGCCCGCCGAGGAGGAGCCCCGTCGAGATCGACGCTGGCACGCCGCGGTGGAGCGTGACGTTGTCGTCGAGAAAGTAGACACCGATCGGCATCGCCACGCCGAACGCGAGCGGCGCGATGAAGGCGAGACCCGGGTCGGTGATCTTGCCGAGCGAGTCGATCCAGATCCCGGTGCCGACGCCATAGGCGACGCTCGTGCCATAGAGGAACCCGAGCTCGCCGCCTCCGCGCTTGCCGTCGGGCGCGGGCGGCGTCGGCGGGCGCGGCTGCGGCGGGTAGGGCTGGCCCTGCGGCGGGTAGGGTTGGCCTTGCGGCGGGTAGGGTTGGCCTTGCGGCGGGTAGGATTGGCCTTGCGGCGGGTAGGGCTGGCCTTGCGGCGGATAGGGTTGGCCCTGCGGCGGATAGGGCTGGCCCTGCGGCGGATACGGCTGCGGTTGCGGCTGGCCCTGCGGCGGATACGGCTGCGGTTGCGGCTGCCCTTGAGGCGGATACGGCTGCGGCTGGGCCTGCGGGTAGGGCTGCGGCTGCGGTTGCGTCGGCCAGGGCTGCTGCGCGAGGGCGTCGCTCTCGAGCGCCATCACCGCGGCCAACTGCGCCGCGCCGGCGAGGCATGCCGCTCCGCGCGCGCCGAATCCAAGAAAGCGTCGTCCTCTCATCCGTCCTCCAAGGCCGCCAGCCGCCAAGACCGGCGGTCGAACTTCCGCATCGTCACATGAAGCAGCGGCCGTGCCAGCGAGAAATCGCTCGCCGGTCGCAGCGGCGCCAAGGCTGTACGGCGCGCCGTTCACGCTGCAGGCGAGAACGGCGCGCCCGAAACGCCATCGGTGTTAGGGTTGAAGTTCGCCCGCGGGCAGGGCCGGTGGTCCGCGGGCGTGCGTTCCTCACGGGGCAGGGCGACCCTCCGTGGTAAGAGAGCGCGCCATGCGGACCCGCCTGCCGCCCCTGCTCGTCGCGCTCGTGGCCGCGCTCTTGGTCGTACCGGCGGCGTACGCGCTGCAGCGCGGGTACGACGCGCTGTTCACGCCCGAGGCGAACCCGGCCACGCTCGTCGCCTCGACGCGCATCGCGATGTTCGCGCGCGTGACGGTCGGCGCGTACGCGGCGGGGATGGCGGCGCCGCTCGTCTACCTCGCCGCCGCGCGCGACTTGCCGCGCACGCTGCGGGCGCTGCACGCCGCGCTGTACGTCGCCTTCGCGCTGCTCTTCGTGCAGGGGACGCTCCTGCCATGATGCTCGTGCTCCGCGCGCTCGAGCGCGTGCACGGGCACCTCGGCTGGCTCGCGGTCGCGGCGCTCCTCCACCCGGCGATCCTGCTGCGCGACGCGCGCCGCCGAGCGCGCCTGTCGGTCGCCCTCGCCGCTTCGCTCGTCGTCGTCACCGCCGGGCTCGGCGCGGCAATTTATCCGGACTACCGCGCGCGCCTCAAGCAGCACATCTTCATCGAGGCGCCAACGATCGGCTGGCTCTTCGAGCGGAAGGAGCACCTCGCCGTCGGCGTCGTGGCGTTCGCGCTGGCCGGCTGCGCGGCCCACTTCGGCGTCGCCCACGTGCGCGACGCGGCGTCGAAGCAGCAGCTCGCCCGCGTCGCGCACGGCGCGTTCGTCCTCGCGTTCGCGATGGCGCTCATCGTCGCGACGCTCGGCGTCGTCGTCGCGTCGTTCAAGTCGTTTTGAGGCGATGGGGCTGACGCCGCGGCCGTCAGTGCTTTCTCTTCGAGCTCGCGCTCGCCGCCCGCATCGCGACGGAGTCGAATTCGGGGCCGAGCTCGCGGCCCATCAGGTCCATCATCGCCTGCTCGACGCTCTTGTCTTCGTAGAGCACGGCGTGGACCTCGCGCGTGATCGGCATGTCGACCTTCATCTTCACGGACAGATCGAACGCGCTCTTCGCCGTCTTGACGCCCTCGGCGACGTGGCCGAGGCCCGCCAAGATCTCGCCGAGCTTTCGCCCCTTGCCGAGCTCGAAGCCGACGGTGCGATTTCGCGAGAGCTCGCCGGTGCACGTGAGCACGAGGTCCCCCATGCCCGCGAGGCCCGCCACCGTGAGCGGGGTGCCGCCGCGCGCGGCCGCGAGCTTGGCGACCTCGGCGAGGCCGCGCGTCATCAGCATCGCGCGCGTGTTGTGGCCGAGCCCGAGGCCGTCGATCGCGCCCGCCGCGATCGCGACGACGTTCTTCATCGCCCCTCCGCACTCGACGCCGGCGACGTCGTCGGAGTTGTAGAGGCGCAGGAACGGAGTGTGAAAGCGCCGCATGACCTCCGCGCAGACGTCGGCGTCGCGCGCGGCGATGACGACCGCGGTGGGCTGCCGCTGCGCGAGCTCTTTCGCGAAGCTCGGCCCCGACAGGTACGCGAGGGACTTGGCGGCGACCGCGCCCAGCTCCTGCTCGAGCACCTCATCCATGAACATGAGCGAGTCATTCTCGATGCCCTTGGTCGCGCTCACGATCGGCACGCCCTTCGGCAGGAGCGGCGCGACCGCCTTCGCGACCTCGCGCGTGCCGTGGCTCGGCACGACGAAGACGACCATCGACGCGCCGGCCAGCGCGTCCTTCAAATCGTGCGTCGCGCGCAGCGTGGCGGGGAGCTCCGCGCTCGGCAAGTACCGGCCGTTCACGTGCGTCTCGTTGATCTGCTGGCACAGATCCGGCCGCCGCGACCAGATGGTGACCGGGTCTCCCTTGTCCGCGATCACCTTCGCCAGCGCCGTCCCCCAGGCCCCCGACCCGAGCACCGCGACCTTCCTCACGCTCATGGCACGCTCCTCCCGCGATCGTACAGTTCGCCCGCGCGCCCGTGTTGGGGATTGTCGCGCGTCGCCTCGCGCCCAATCTTGCTCGATCGTCTCGCGTGTTCGCTTTTTTTTGCGGTAACCTACGGCTCCTCGTGGGCACGCCGCATTCCCTCTTCGCCTCGGGCTCCCTCGGCCTCCTCGGCCTGCTCGCCTTGGTCGGCGCGGCCGCCGTCGCGCCGGGCTGCAACTGCGCGGGCGCGGTGGCGTGCACGCTGCGCGGCCCCATCAACGACCCGTCGAACCGGACGCTGCGCCGGTCGATCATGGCGAGCGGGCTGAAGGAGTTCTGCCGCCAGATGACCACGCGCAACGCGCCGCTGCGGATGGTCCCGGACGCGCCCGTCATCGGCCGCTTCTACCCGACGGCGTGCCAGCAGTCGTCGCTCGACAACGGGGACCTTTACGTCCAGTTCTCGGGCTTCGGCTACGGCTACACCAACATCTCGAAGAAGCTCACGTTCACGATGTCCGGGTCCGTACAATACGATCAGGACTTTTTGATCTCCGAGGAGTGTTTGGCCTACGCCTACTTCCGGCCGCGCAACGTGACCTCCAGCGATTTTCGCATTAGCAAGGTAGAAAACCCGGTGACTTCGTTCCTGAACGCCCTCAGCCCGATCGGCGAGAACTTCGGGCGCCAGCTCGTCGCCGGCAAGCTCGGGGACGGCTTCACCGTCATCACCGACACCGACATGAAGAGCCCCGACGTCGTTCTGGGGGTGGTCGAGAAGGGCCAGAAGCCCCAGCACCCGTTCGACGTGCACGGCACGAGCCGCATCACCTACGAGAACCTGCGCACCGAAGTGCACCAGAACGAGCGCGACTTCATCGGCCCCATCGAGGTGACCGGCGACGGGCGCGCGCTCTTTCTGACGGCGCAGATGGACGGCGTGCAGGCGATCGACCTCTTCGTGATGCGCAAGGACGAGGGCGACGCGTCGCTGCGCCTGTACGTCGACTACCCCGTCGCCGGTCCGCTCGCCGCGCCGCCGATGGTGAACGACGTCGTTGCCGCCGGGCAGCCGTACCAACGCGCGCTGCCGGTGCCCGCGGGGATGTACTACGTCGTCCTCGACAACACGCCGTCGGCCGGGCAGGTCGCCCCGCCGATGAACGCGTTCGACGACCGCGCGGCCGTCGTCAACTACGTGATCCAGATCGGCGACGCTCCGTGAAAGACGCCGAGACGCAAGCCGACGCCGCGCCCGCCGTCGCCGCGCCCGACGACGCGGCCCGCGACGACGCGGCACCCGCCGCCGCCGCAGTTACGACCAGCAGCAGCAGCACCGGCAGCAGCAGCGACGCGCAGCCAAACGGCGCAGGCGCGGACTTCGGCGGGCCGTACCGCTCGCGCAGCGCGCGCGAGAGGCAGCCCGTGCCCCGCGCGCGCCGGTTGTGGAAGTCGATCTACTGGGGCGCGTGGTTCATCGCGGTGCCGGCGGCGCTCGCCGAGCTGTTCCGCGAGCTCGCGACGCCTGCGAGCGGCACGTCGCCGCAGGGCGCGTTCGCGGGGCTGCAGGCGATCGTGGCCGATCAGCCCGTGCCGGTGCTCATCGTGGCGTTCACGCTGTTCGAGATGGCGCTCTGGACGGCGCGCCACCACCTGCCGCTCTCCAACTACGCGCACCCGGCCGCGCGCGCCGATCTTCCCGAGGCGATGCGCACGCCGTTCGAGCGCGCGCGCGGGCTCTTGGAAGAAGCCGAGGCGATCTACTTCCGCAACGAGCGCGCGATCGTCCGCGATTTGACGGGAAAGGAGCGGGAGCGGCTCCGCCTCGACCTGGAGGCGCTCGAGCGCGCGATGGAGGCCGTGCCCTTCGAAGAGGAGCGCTTCGTCGAGGCGTTCGTGAAGGCGGACGGCGAGGTGGACGTGCGCCTCGGCCGCTGGCGAAAGAGCGAAGTGCGCGAGTACCTCGAGTCGATCCTCGTCGCGATCGCGGTGGCGATGGCGCTGCGCACGTTCGTCGTCGAGGCGTTCAAGATCCCGAGCGGCTCGATGATCCCGACGCTGCAGGTCGGCGATCACATCTTCGTGAACAAATTCAGCTACGGCCCGGCCATCCCGTGGACGCACACGCGCGTGTGGACGAAGATGCCGCCCGATCGCGGCGACGTCATGGTCTTCGCGTTTCCCGAGCACCCGGAGCAGGACTTCATCAAGCGCGTCATCGCCATCCCCGGCGACCGGCTCGAGGCCCGCAGCGGCCACCCGGTCATCAACGGGTGGGAAGTGCCCAGCTGCAACGTCGGCGTCTACTCGTATAGCGAGCTCGACTCGCCGCTTCCGCGCCACGAAGGGGACTTGTACGTCGAGTTCCTCGAGGACGAGGCGTACCTCACGCTGTACGACCGCGCGTCCGGCGGCTTCCCCGAGGCGCAGGGGCCGTTCATCGTGAAGCCGGGCGAGGTCTACGTCATGGGGGACAACCGCAACAACAGCCACGACTCGCGCATGTGGTGGGGCGGGCAGGGCGGCGGCGTTCCGTTCGACAACATCCGGGGTCGCGCGCTCTTCGTCTGGCTGAGCGTCTCGGAGAGCGGCGTCGACATGACACGCCTCGGCGCGCCGGTCATGGGGCGACCGCGCTTGCCGGCGGCCATGCAGGGCCTCGAGCCTGCGCTCGACAAGTGCCTGCGCGAGCGCCCGTCGCTCGACAAGACCACGCCTCCGCGCGCGAAAGCTGCGCCGTGACCCGCGGCGTACGCCGCCCCCTTCGAAGTCGCCGCGCGCTCCTCTCCGCGTGCGCGCTCGCGTGGCTCTTCGCATGCGCGAGCGCGTGCGCGACGATGGAGACCGCCGCGAAGAGGGATCCGCTCAAGTGCGAGCGCGACCCGAAATGCCAGCAGAAATCCCGCGCCGCCGACTGCTCGCAGCAATGCTCCGACAACCCGTCGTGCGTCGATCGCTGCCGCGAGATGAACGTGACGAGCGGCGCGCAGGACCGGTAAGAGGACCCGGATCGCCGCCGCGCGACCTCACGGGCAGGTGCGCGCCGCCAACGTCGGCAGCGCGCGCGGCGCCTGCGTGAAGTCGAACAGCTGGGTCATGTCCACCGTGTTCTTGTCGCGATCGGTCAGCGGCGGCAGCGTGAAGTTCGTCTCGATGAACTTCAGCACGCTCGAGAACTCCGCCTGCGTGTGATCGATGTATCCCTTCTTCGTGTACGGCGACACGACGAGGAGCGGCACGCGGAAGCCGAGGCCGAACTTGTCGATCTGCGTCGGCGCGACGTGATCGTAGAAGCCCCCGAAGTCGTCCCACGTGATGAAGACGGCGGTGTCGTTCCAGTCGGGGCCGTCGGCGATGGCCTGCAGCAGGCTGAGCGTCCAGTTCTCGCCGACGCACGTGGACGACGGCGGATGCTCGCTCACCGACGACGGCGTCGAGATCCAGCTCACCGACGGCAGATTGCCGGCCCGCGCGTCGACCACGAACTGCTCGGTCGTGACGACGTGGTCCTTCCACTCGGGGCTCGACCGGATGTGGCGAATGGCGTCGTACACCGTCCAGATGTAGCCCCCGCTGCCCTGGAAGCCGCCGTCGTACGCGCCGACAGCGGGGGCGTACATCTTCCAGCTGACGTTCGCGTTCGTGAGCTCGTCGCCGAGCGTCGGGAAGTCGAGGCACGGGTAGATCTCCTCGATGACGCCCTCCTGGTCGAGCATCGCCACGCGCTCCTTCGGGTCCGCGTCGCAGCCCCACACGCCTCTCCTCTGGTTGAGCGGCGTCACGTTGTCGGGCTCGAGGCCGGCCTCGCCCGGGTCGGGGCACGTCGTCGCCGTCGGGCAGCCGCCGACCTTCGGCGCGTCGACGGTCGCTTGCCGGCCGGGGTTGTCCTCGATGCCGCCGCTCTGCGCGGCGATCGTGTAGAGGTGGTTCGGGAAGCTTGGGCCGTGCAGGCTCGAGAAGAAGTTGTCCGAGAGCGCGAACTCCCGCGCCAGCGCCCAGTAGTTGGGGATGTCCGCCTCGGTCGCCTGCACGTAGTTGTTCGCGCCGCCGATGGCGCCGGCGATGAGATCGAAGTGGTCCATACCGCCGTCGTCGTACGCGGTGACGGCGGCGGCCCACGCGTGCGAGATGTCCGGCGTGACCTTGTCCGGCATCTTGCCGAGCGTGACGGTGCCGCCGTCGCTCAACTTGCCGGTCGTCGCGCCGTTCGCGCCCGGAAATTTACCGAAGTAGTTGTCGAACGTGCGGTTCTCCTTCACGAGGAAGACGACGTGCTTGATGGGCGAGGTCGCGGGGTGCGGCGCGGAGTCTAGGGCGGCGCCGTCGCCAACTCCGCCGTCCCCGACGCTGCCGTCGCCGATGGTGCCGTCGGCGCCCGAGTCGTCACCGCCGATGGAGCTTCCGCTGCCGCTGCAGCCGACGAACGCGCAGGCGGAGGCGAACAGACCGAGGCCGAGCGCCGAAGCGAGGACGTGGGGTGCGCGCATCGGAGGCCGTAGTGCAAGGGCGAGGCCTGCGCGAGGAACCGGAGAAATCGCCGGAGCGGCGCCGTCCGCATGAACCGCGCCGCGTCCAGGTTGGGCCGCCGCGCGTTCAGCGTACGAGGCGGGTCGAGCCGCCTTGCGTCGCGTGGTTTCGCGCGCGGACGTTCAAAGGAGTGGGGGCACGAGGTATGCTTTCCGCCGTCCAGATGCGGAACGTCGTCCTCCTCGTCCTCGCCGCGCTCTCGAGCCTCGCGTTCCCCTCGCGCGCCCGCGCCGACGAGGTGGGCGACGGCGCCGCGCCGCGCGAGGAGCTGACGGCGCCCGCGCGCCCCGCCGCGCCGCCGGTGCCGCGGACGTTCCTCTTCCTCGACGAGCCGCGCGTGCCGGCGCCGCTTCAGGTGACGGCGCTCTCGCGCGTGACCGTCGCGAGCGGCGCCGCGGGTTTCACGCGGCCGTTCGCGGCGACCACGGCGGCGCCGGGACTCACGACGGAGCGGGGCGGCGAGCTCGGCGTGCTCCCCGGCGTGTCGCTCGCGGCGAGCGGCGTGCTCGGCGAGGCGGCGTCGCCGTCGGCTCCCGCGACGGGTCAAGGCGCGGTCGGCGCGCTTGTCGGCGCCCGCCTCTCGCTCCTGCCCGCCGCGTGGAGCACGCGCGCGGTCGTGAGCGGCGGCTACCTGCGCGAGCTGTCGTCGTCGAGCGGCGTATGGGGCCGCGTGGCGGCGTCGCAGGACGTCGGGCGCTTCCGACTGGCGTCGATGGCGCACGTCGAACACGTCCTCGCGTCCAAGCGCGACGGCATCGACCTGATGCTCTCGGCAGGCGCGAACGTCCGCGTCGCCGACGGCCTGCGCGTCGGCGCGGAGTACGTCGCCCAGGACCTCGAGGGCGCCATCGACGGGGCCGAGGTCGAGGGAATGCGCCACTTCGCGTGCGGGACGGTCACGCTCGCCCTCCTCGGCGAACGGCTCACGCTCGGCATCGGCCCGGCCATCGGCCTGTCCCCCAACTCGCCGCGCGCGCTGGGGCGCGCGCAGGCGGGGTGGAGCTTCTGACGAAACCGCGCGCTACTTCTTCGGATCGGCCTTCGGCGCGTCCGGCTTCTTCGCGTCGGCCGGCTTCTTCGGCGCGACCTTCACGAACTTGAGCGTCATGCGATCGCTCTCGCCGATCGCGGCGTACTTGTCGTGGTCCTTGTCCTTGAGCTCGAAGCTCGGCGGCAGCGTCCACACGCCCTCCGCGTAGTCCTTCGTGTCCTTCGGGTTCGCGTTGACCTCGGACTTGCCGGCGAGCTTGAAGCCCCCCGCCTCGATCTGCTCGATCGCGTACTTCTCGGGGACGTAGCCCTTCTTCGAGCTCTCCTCGGGGACCGCGTCCGCCTTCGCGCGGTGCTCCTCGATGCCGAGGACGCCGCCGGTCTTGAGCGCCTTGCTAATCTCGGCGAGCCACGGCTTGAGCGTGCCGCGGTTCACCATGCCGTGGAGGCCGCGCATGATGAGCACCATGTCGGCCGTGCCCTCCTGGCCGAGCGACGGGGCCTTCGGGTCGGCGATGACGATCGTCTGAACCTTGCCGTACAGCTCCGGCGCGTGGTCCATGAACCCCTTGAACATCTGACCGGACAGCGTCGAGCGCTGATCGCTCGGGCCGTTCGGATCGGCGGTCGTGACGAAGAGCTTGCCCTTCTTCTGCAGCGTCGGCGCGAGGAGCTCCTCGTACCAGCCTTCGCCGGGGCCGATGTCGATGACCGTCATCGTCGGCTTCAGGCCGAAGAACTCGAGCGTCTCGACCGGGTGGCGGTACTTGTCGCGGTCCGCGTGGCCGGGCTTGCGGTGCTTGCCGGCCATCGCCGCGAGGAGCGCGGCCTTCGCGCTCGGGAACGCCTTGTCGGCGAGCGCCTTCGCCTCGGTGTGCATCTCGCCCGTCCAGCGGGCGGTCTCGGTCTTCTCTTCCTCTTCCCACTTCGCGCGGTCGTCCGCGAGCTTCTTGGCCGCTTCGGCCTTCTTCTTCTCTTCCGGCGTCGGCTCGACGGGCTTCGGGGCCTCGGCCGTGGCGACGGGCTCGGGCGTCGTCGGGGCCGGCGGCGGGGCGGGCGGCGGCTCAACGGCCGGCGGGGGGCTTCCGCCGCACGCGGCGAGGAGCGAGACGAGGGCGAGGGGGAGAATGCGCTTCATGGCGCGCACTCGTAATGCTTCCCGGCCGCTGGCACAAGGGGAGTCCGCACACGTGCGGGGTCGCGCCCCCACGTCCCCGCAAACCTCCTGGGTCAGAGCGACAAACGGAAGTGAATCGCCTTCGGGCGCGTCACGAAATCGAAGCCGAGCGGGCTCAAGGTCACGCCGCGGCCCGAGTCCTTTACGCCCGTCCATGGGAGCGCCGGATCGAGCGCGTCGCAGCGGTTCATCAGCACCGTGCCGAACTCGAGCGACCTGGCCATCCGCGCCGCGCGGTCGCGATCGGCCGTCCAGATGCTCGCCGTCAGCCCGAGCTGCGAGTCGTTCATCCTCGCGAGCGCCTCCTCGTCGCTCGCGACCTTTGCGATCGCGACGATCGGGCCGAACGACTCCCGCTGCATCAGCGCGGCCCCCTGCGGCACGCCCTCGAGCAGCGTCGCCTGGAAGAAGCGGCCCTTGCCGCCCGGCGACGCCTTCGCGCCACCCGCCACGAGGCGCGCGCCCTTGCCCGTCGCGTCGGCGACGAAGCCCTCGAGCTCCGCCACGTGATGCGGCTGCGCAATCGGCCCGAGCGTCGTCGTCTCGGCCATCGGATCGCCCATGACGTACGCGCGGACGTACGGCGCGCAGGCCTCCACGAACTTGTCGTAGACGGCCGCGTGCACGTACACGCGCTCGACGGCGCAGCAGCTCTGGCCGGCGTTGTAGCAGGCGCCGTCGACGATGTTGTCGGCCGTCTTGGCGACGTCGGCGTCCGCCGCGACGTACGCCGGATCGTTGCCGCCGAGCTCGAGGCCGACGTGGAGGAAGCGCTTGCTCGCGGCCTCCTGGATGCGGTGCCCGCCGAAGACCGACCCGGTGAACATCACGTGGTCGACGCGCGGGTCGCCGACGATCTTCTCGCTCGCCCGGTGATCGCAGTGGAGCGCCTGAACGACGCCCGGCGGCGCGCCGGCCGCGGCGAACGCGCGCGCGAAGTGCTCGCCGCAGAGCGGGCTGCGCGGCGAGTGCTTCACGATAACGGCGTTGCCGGCGAGGACGGCCGGGACGAGGCCGTTGATCGCGGTGAGGAGCGGGTAGTTCCAGGCCGGCAGATCGAAGACGACCCCGAGCGGCTCCTTCACGATGCGCCGCTCGAAATTGTCCTTCGGCGCGACGGCGATGTCCGCCAGGTGCACCGGCGCGATCTCCATCATGTGGCGCGCGCGCGCCGCCATGCCCTTCACCTCGCCCTTCGCCTGCCCGAGCGGCTTGCCCATCATCTTGGTGATGTCGCGGCCGATCTCGTCGGCGTTCGCCTCCATCCACGCGACGGCCTTTTCGCAGAGCGCCACGCGCTCCTCGAGCGACGTGGCGCGGAAGCCCTTGGCGGCTGCGCGCGCACGCTCCAGCGTGGCGTCGACGTCCTTGGGCTCGGCGAGCGGGACTTTGACGGCGGAGTCGAGGGTGAACGGGTTGTCGACGTCGAGGTGGTTCATCGCCCGGAGAGGATAGCGGATCCGGCGCCCGCGTTCGGGTAGAGTCGCGGTATGGCCGTCGCGCCGCGCCTCGACTACTCCCGTTTGCCGGATGTGTCCGCCGAGCACCCGGAGCTCGACGAAGACGAGCGCGCGTACGCCGCGCACATGAAGGCGCGCGAGGACGCGCTGCACGAGGTGTTCGGCGACACCGAGCCGAAGGGGCAAATCCTGAGCCCCGGCGATGCGGACCTCCAGGTGAACTGGCCCGGGGGCGGCGTGCACGTCTACGCGCCGGCCGACGGCAGGACCGGCTGGCACTACGTCACGCACGGCCTCGCGCAGCCGTTCGAGCTCGAGGAAGGCGAGGCGCCGCCCGACGCGCCGCAGGATCAACCGAGCGGCTTCGGCATCGAGCTCGCGATCTCGACGCCAGAGCCGGCCACGTGGGCGCCGCAGCTGCTCCTCAACTTCGTGCGTTACCTCTTCTTCGACGACGACGCGGCGGTGTTCCACCCCGGCGATCGCATCCCGTGCCCGGCGTTCACGGACGTCGAGAAGGGGACGAAGATTTCGCACCTCATCTGCGTGCAGAGCCCCGAGTACAAATCCGAGATCCTCTTGCCGGGCGGCACGTGCACGATCGTGCACCTCGTCGGCGTCACGTCGCCCGAGGCGGCGAGGGCGCGCTCGCTCGGCGCCAGCGGTCCGGGCACCGAGGTGCTCTTCGCCACGCTGCGCGCGCTCGGCGTGCCGCCGGTGACGGACCTCGCGCGGAAGGACGCGACGCTCGACCCGCGCTTCGACAAGGCGTGGCGCGCGGGGGCGAAGAAGGCGGAGAAGTGAACCCTCCGCCGAGGTAGCCCGAATCCGCGCTGCTTCGCGGCGGCGTCGGCATACGCGTCGTGATGGACCGTCAGGGCGACCGTGACGCGCCGCCTCGTCGCGCGGCGCGAAACTTTTCCGTCTCCGTGAAGAAGCGCGCGGTACGGAACCTGCTCCGGGGTCGGCATGCGAACCTCGGTGCCGCTTGCCGTGCTCGTCATCTCGTCGTGGGGCTGCAGTCCCTACGCGCCGCTCTCCTTTCCAACGTCCCGAGCCCCGTCTTGCTCGGCCCCGTGGACCGCGTCGGCGGAACCTCCCCGCGCTCCCGCGCGGCCCGCGTTGGCGCGACTCGACGTGGACCTCGAGCGCACGGTCTCCGCGCACCGCGAAGGGTGAAGTCCGGGGGACGCCTGAGGCGCGCCGCGCTCCTGCTGGGCGCGCTCGCCGCCGCGGGCTGCGCAGGTGCGCGAACGCACGTCGTCGCAGCGAGCAGACCCACGAGCGCTGCGAGGTCCGCTCGGTGTCAGCGTGGCATGCGGACCACGCGCGACCCGCGCGGGCCGGCCCGGTCGAGAAGCGCGTACACGTGTGTCGCGCTCAAAGCGAGCGCCGAGGGTCGCTCCTCCGACTGCACCGACGTATGTGGCGCCGAGCAGCCGGCCGCCATGGCGGGCTCGTCGCCGAGGGGCAGCCGCGCGTAGACCGTTCGTTGCGAGGCGCCGTCGAACTGGTCGAAGGCAAAGTACGCCGCGTCGGCGTCGCTGACGGCAAATCCGATGCCGTGGGTGCCCACGGAGACCGAGCTCACTTGCGGCAGCGCGATAGGCGTCGTCGCGGCGTTGGGGTCGGCCGTGCCCCGGCGCAGCCCGTCGTAGAAACCATACGAGAACACCTCGCCGGATGCCGCCGCGAGGAGCATCGACGACGAATCCTTTCGGACGAGCGCGGGCGCGCCGCCCGTCTTCGGAGCGCGGTAGATGCCGGACTGCTCTCCGTCGAGCAGCAGCACGTCTCCGTCGAGGACGAGGGTGCCCTCGCGATACGAAGCGCGATCCAAGGATAGAACGTCGACGATGAAGCCCCACTTGCGCGACACGCTGCGCACGTCGAACGTGCGTGCTGCAGAATCAGAGACGACGCTGAAGAAGATGTCTCGGGTGACGGGGTCGAGCCGGGCGAGCGTCAGCCTCTCGGGGAAAACGGTCGTGACGAGGGGCACGAGCGTCCCTCCCGAGAATGGAAGCCGCCGGATTCCATTTGGCGACACGAGCAAGAGGCCCGCGTCGTCGACCAAGAGTTGCGGTACGACGTCCGAGGAGATGCGCATCGGTGCGGCGCCAGGCGCGATGGCGTAGACGCCGGCGGCCTCCGCCGGCTGGAACGCCGACAGGTACACCGTGCCGTCCGGCGTCGCGGCGAAGGCGGCGGTCAGACTCCAATCGACCTGCGCGACGGTCTCCAGCGCCGTCTCGCAAGTCGACGTGTCGACGGAGATCTGGGGCGACGTAACCACCGGCGCGTCAGGGACGACATGCCCCCCGCACGCAGCGAGGAGGGACGGGACGATCGACCGGGCGATCCCAAGGAGCGTGCGCTTCGTCATTCGGTTAGCCGGAGAACCGACGATGCACGTGGACCATGCCCGGCGTGGGAGCGTTCTTCGTGCCACCGGAAGAGCGCTCTCCGGCATCGCCGCTCACCCCACGCGCGTCGCCTCGCCCTGCGCCTGGCGCGCCGGCTCCTGCGCGAGGAACCTGCCCGTCGCCGTCTTCGCCCGCACGAGCCGCTCGGGCTCGCCCTCGAAGACGACGCGCCCGCCCTTCTCGCCGGCCTCCGGCCCGAGCTCGACGACCCAGTCGGCCGACGCGATGACGTCCGGGTGGTGCTCGACGATGACGAGCGTGTCGCCGCGCGCGACGAGCTGCTCGAGCACCTCGAGCAAGCGACGCACGTCGGAGACGTGGAGGCCGGTGGTGGGCTCGTCGAGCACGTAGACCGTCGGCTCGTGCGCTGCGCCGGCGGTGAGCTCGGCGGCCAGCTTGAGGCGCTGCGCCTCGCCGCCGGAGAGCGTGTTGGAGCCCTGGCCGATCTGCACGTAGCCGACGCCGAGATCCTT
>JAYVXL010000568.1:0-4664 GCA_043785185.1 Myxococcales bacterium | reverse complement strand
GCCGGGCTCGTCGACGGGCGGGCCGCGGGCGCTCACCTGGCGCGGGCGCTCGCGACGGCGGCGCCGGAGGCCGTCCTCCAGGCGGTGGGCGCTTCGCGTGTCGTCGCGAAGGGGGCCCTCACCTGGGACGCTGCCGACGCCGCGTGGTGGCGTGCGCTCGACCTCGCGCTGTCGCGGCGGCGCGGCAGCGCGCGCGTCGAGCTGCCGGCCTTCGACCGCCTCCTCGACACCGCGCGCGAGCGGGACCCGCTCGAGGTCGTGGCCGACGATCTGGCGCGCGCGCTCGACGACGCGCCCGTCTTCACCACGGTCCCTACAACGCTCGGCGACCTCTCTTTCGACGGCGCCGTGCCGCGCGACGCGCGAGCGCGGATCGAGGTTCGCCGCGCGGCCGACGCGACATCCCAAGCGCGCGCCGTCGCCGACGCCGTCGCCGCAGCTCTGCGCGCGGGTGTGCCGGTCGACCGGATTGGCGTGGCGCTGCCCCGGCTGGCCGAGGAGACGCTCGCCCCCCTCCGCCGCGCGCTCGACGACGCGGGCATCGTCGCGCACGACCCGCGCGGGCCGGCGCCGTCGGGCGCCGGCCTCGTCGCCTGCGCGATGGACGCTCTCGCGATCGCCGCGCGCGGCCTGCCGCGGCGGGACGTCGCGGTGCTGCTGCGCTCCCGCTACCTCGATGCCCAGGCGCTCACCGGGATCGCCGATCGGCGCGAGGCGTCGACGCGCCTCCTCGATCTGGCGCGCGCGCTCGAGGAGACACCAACGGCGCGCACCCTCGAGCCTGGCTCCGGCCCGCTCGCCGCGATGGTCGCGACTGCGCGCGCGTACCGGCCCCGCACCGACCGGGAGGAAGAGCCGCAGACGCGGGAGACGCGCGCCTCCCTCGCCGCGCGCATCGGCGCGATCCTGGCCCCGAGCGCAGAGGCTTCGACGTTTGCAGAGCATGCGGCGGCCGCGCGCGCCCTCTTCGCCGCGCTCGGCCTCGGGCCGCGGCTCGGGTCTGGCGCGCGGGCGGCCCTGGCGGCCGACGCCGCGCCGCGCGGCATCGCCCGCGTGGAGCTCCGCGCCCTCGCGCGCGACGCGCACGCGTGGGAGGTCCTCGGCGCCGCGATCGACGCCTTCGAGGCGGCGGCGCTGCGCCTCGGTCGCGCCGACGGCGAGGCGAGCGGGGTGGTGTTTCGCCATCACCTCGCGCAGGTCCTCGACGTCGGCGCGCCGCCCCTCGGCGCCGCCCGCGCCGGCACGCTGCGCGTCGCGCGCATCGCGGAGCTCGCCGGTGAGGAGCTCGCGCTCCTCGTCGTGATGGACGCGAACGACGGCGTGCTGCCCTCGAGCCCGTCGCCCGACCCGCTCGTGCCCGACGCGCTCGTCGCGCTGCTCCGGGAGGCGACCCCGTCGGCGGCGCCCGCGGGATACGGTCTTCGGCGCGCGCGCGAGCTCGCCGCCCTCGCGGTCGCGGCGGCCGGCGCCGAGAAGATCGTCGTGACGTGCCGCGCGAGGGACGAGCAAGGCGCCCTCTTGGCCGCGGCGCCGCTCGTCGCCTGGCTCGAGAAGGGAGGCGTGCCGTCGACGCCATTTCGAGCCTCGCGCCTGCAGGATCGGCCCCTGTCGCTCGTGGACGCGCGCCTCGCGTGGCTCGCCGCGTCGCCGTCGCACGCCGCCGACCTCGCGCCTTTGGCGGCGCGTCGGGCGGACGTCGAGCGGCGCCGCGAGTCGTTCTTCTACGATCCGTCGCGGACGGTCGACGAGATCGTCGGCGCGCTGGCGGCGAGCCCAGAGCTTGCGCGTGTCCTCGAAGAGGAGACGGGGGGGGCGCGCCCGCTCGCAGTGACGTCGCTCGAGCGGCTCGCCGAGTGCGCGTTCAAGGGGTACGCCGAGGTCGTCCTGGGCGCGCGCGATCGCCAGCCCCGCGGCGAGCTGCCCGACGTCCGCGAGGAGGGGACGCTCGTCCACGCGGCCCTCGCCGCGGGGTTCCGCGCGACGGAGGAGCTCTGGTCGGCGCGGCCCCGCGACGCGCATGCGATCGAGGAGCGCGCTCTCGCGGCGACCGACGCCCTCCTCGCCGACGAGCTCGTCGGGTCGGCGCTTCGCGACGTCGTCCTGGCGCGCGCGCGGGACTCCGTGCGCGCCGTACTCGCGTGGAGCCTCGCCGACGACGCGTGGGATTTTTCCGATGCCGAGCGGGCGTTCGGCGACGCGTCGCCTGGAGCGTGGCCGCCGCTCGCGATTGCCGCGGAGGGGCGCGCCGTCCTCCTGCGCGGCAAGATCGACCGCGTCGACGCCGGGCACCTGGTCGCGCGGGCGCGCGCCATCGACTACAAAGGCAACAAGCGCAAGGCCGCCGATGTCGCGCGGACGCTCGGCGTCACATCCTTCCAAGTCCCCCTCTACGCGCTCGTGGCGGCGCGCGCGAAGGGCGCCGCAGGCGCAGACGGGCTCTACCTGCCGACCGGCGCCCGGGATTTGGGCCCGGACTTCGCTCCGAAGGAGGCCTTCATCAAGCGCTGGGCGGAGGTCCTCGCGCGGCCGGAGGGCGCATCCCTCTCGCCGCTCGAGGAGGCGGCGCTGGGTGTCGTCGTCAAGCTGCGCGCCGGCGGCCTCGCGCCGATTCCCGTGGACGGCGCGACCTGCCGGACCTGCAGCGCGCGAGGCGGCTGCCGGCAGCCGCGCTTCGCCGTCGCCCCCGAGGAGGACGAGGGCGACGACGGCAGCTGAGCGCGCCGGGCGCGAGCGTGGAGAGGATTTCGGCGTCGTCGCCGTCGCGCCTGATCTACGGTTCGGGCCGTGGCGTCGCCGGTCGAGATCCTCTTCCCGTTTCGGCGCAACCTCGTCGTGGCGGCGAGCGCGGGGACGGGGAAGACGCACGCCCTCGTCGGGGTCATCGTTCACCTCGTGCTTGGCGCGAGCGAGCTGGGCGGCGATGGCGGCGGACCGCTCCACGCGCCCGTCGACCCGGGGCGCATCGTCGCGACCACGTTCTCGCGCAAGGCCGCCGCCGAGATTCGCGCGCGCGTGGTCGAAGAGCTCGAGCGCCTCGTCGCCGGCGAGGCCGCGAAATACCGCGCGGATCTCGATCGCGCGTGCGCGCGGGTGAACGCGCCGCCGTGGAGCGACACCCTCGTCGCCGAGCGGGCGCGCAAGGCCCTCGACGGCATCGGCCGCGCGCAGATCGGCACGCTGCACGGCTTTGCCACCACGCTCGTTCGTGGCCACGCCCTCGAGGCAGGTCTCTCGCCGAGCTTCGAGATCGCCGCCGAGGACGAGGCTCGGCAGCGCGTCGAGGACGCCATCGTGCGCGTCCTCGAGCGGCGAATCGGGCCCGACTTGCGCGAGCTCGTCGACGCCGCCGGGGGCGTCGACCGTCTCGTGAGCCACCTCGCGTCGCAGCTCGCGCGCATCGAGGAGGACGGCCGAGGCGCCTCCGCGCTCGTCGTGCCTCTGGACGACGAGCGCCGCATCAACGACGCCATGCACACCCTCGTGGGCCACGCCCGCGCGCTCGAGGCGGACGACAAGCTCGAGGGCGTCGCGAAGGCGATGCTCGCCGCGTGGGACGCGGGGGACCCGGAGGCGATCGTGGCCGCGGCGACGGCGCTGTCGGGCGTGCGCGTGCCGGCCAAACGTTCGCCGGCCCTCGAGGCGCTGCACGTCTTTCGCAGCGAGCTGCCGGGCGGGCGCATCACCAACCCGGAACGCGGCCGAAGGCTCGCGCGCACGTGGCTGGCCCGGGAGCGCTTCGCGCCGGCAGCCCGCGTGGCGCGGGAGCTCCTCGTCGAGTGCCAGGACGAGCTCGCGAAGGACGTCCTCCGCTCGGGCCTCCTCGGCTTCGGAGACGTGCTGCGCATCGCGCGCGACGTCCTGCGCGACGACGTGACCGTCGCGCGGGAGGTGTCGGCGGGGTTGGACGCCCTCCTGGTCGACGAGTTCCAAGACACGTCGCGCCTTCAACGCGAGCTCGTCCAGCTTCTCTGGGCGCGCGAGGATCGCCGCGCGGCCGGCGTCGTGCCGGCGATCGGCGACGTGCGCCCGCACGGGCTCTTCGTCGTCGGCGATCGAAAACAGTCGATCTACGGCTTCCGCGGCGCCGACGTCGGCGTGTTCGCGGAGCTCTGCGTCGGCCTCGCGGGCGAGGAGGCCCGCCGCGCGCTCGGGATCGCGCCGGGCGCAGCCTGGGAGCCGCCGGAGCCGCTCGCCGACTTCGTCACCCTCCGGCACAACCGCCGCGGCAACGCGGGCCTGCTCGCGTTCGCCAACGCGTTCAGCCGCGAGCGCTTCACCGTCCGTGAGCCACCCCCCGAGCTCTACGAGATCGCCTACGTGCCCGAGACGGAGGATCTCCTCGTCCCTGACGGCAGCGCCGCGCCGCCGCGGGCGTGCACCACGTGGCTGCGCTGGGACGAGGACGTGCGCGTGTCGCGCGTCGACGAAGGCACGGCGATCGCCGCGCGCGTCCGCGCCATCGTCGAGAGCGGAGAGCCGCGGGTGCAGGGACACCCACCGAGCTACCGCGACGTCGCCATCCTCGCGCCCACCAACGAGATGCTCGACGCCGCGGCGTTCGCGCTCGCGCAGGCGGGCATCCCGCACGTGGTCGCGGGGCGCGGGTTCTACGCGTCCACGGAGGTGCGGGACCTCCGCAGCCTGCTCGCGCTCGTGCTCGACCC
>JAYVXL010000567.1:0-4665 GCA_043785185.1 Myxococcales bacterium | reverse complement strand
TCGCGGTCAGTACTGCGTCGTGACGAAATCCGTCTTCGGGTTGGCCGGCCATGCGAGGCCGCGCACGACGCGGTCGATGCACGACGAGACGGCCGCGTTGGGCGGTGAGGTGTAGACGCTCACGCCAACGGCGCGGCCCATCTTCACCGCGACCTTCACCGTCACCTTCATGCTGTCGGGCGCGCCGCAGCTGCCGATGAACGACGCGTTGTTGAGCGGGCCGGAGAGCTGCGCCTTCGACAAGTCCGGACCGCTGTTGCCGCCCATCGTGATCTGCTCGTTGTTGTTGGCGAGCGCCGCCTCGAAGCTGCCGCCACCTGCGAACCCGCCGCCACCACCGCCGCCGCCACCGCCACCGCCGGCCTTGCCGCCCGCGCCGCGGCGCCGCACGCCGCCGGCCTTGATGCCGCCGTCGATGTCGAGATCGAGCGCGCCCTCGTCTTCGACGGCGACCCCATCGCTGCGCGAGCCGCGGACCTTGAGAAACCACGTCGCGAGGCCGCCGACGACCGCGGCGATCAGGAGACCGGCCACCAGCACCTTGGCGAGGCCGGACTTTTTCTCCGAGCGCTCGACGCGGGCGACCTCTTTTTTCTCCGTCTGAATGTCGCGCGCCATCTGCGCGTGCTTGGCGAACGGCGCGAACTCCTCCCACTCGGCGATCGGGCGGGACTGGCCGGAGAGCTCGTCGCGCAGCTCGTCGGTGCCGACGAAGGTGTTGCTCGCGATTTGTTGCAGCAGCTCGACGGCGTTGAACGGGCCGTGATCCATGCGCTGCTTGTTCACGACGAAGCGCGGCCGAGGATCGGCCTCGAGGCGCGCCTTGAGCGTCGCCAGCTGCTGCGCGACCGTCGGCGCCGCGGGCCGCGCGGCCTGCGGCACGATGACCTGTCCCAGCGGATCGCCGCCCGGCGGGCGCGGCGGCGTGTTGTAGCCGGGCTGCGACCGCACGCGCGGCATCGACGGCGGCGGCGGCTCGGAGCGCGCCGGCGGAATGATGGAGAGCTGGATGTCGACCGCCTGGCCGTGGGCGTTGTCGAGCGACGACTCGTCGACGTCCGGCGGGTGGATGCTCTTCATCGGCGCGAGGTGGTGCATCGCGCTCGCGAGGGCGCCGAGATCATCGGGGCGGTGGGCCGCGTCGCCCACGAGGGCCTTCGCGAGCAAGAGCTCCAGCGCGCCGGGGAGCTTCGGGTCGATCTCGCGCGGACGGCGCATGCCCGGGCCGATGGTCGAGCCCGTCACCATCTCGTAGAGCATGGCCCCGATCGCGAAGACACTGGCGCGGGAGTCGCCAGGCTCGAGCGAGCGCTGCAGCTCGGGCGCGACGCACGCGCGATCGCGCGGGTTCGTCGGGAGCACGGCGAGGTGGGCGGTCAGGCGGGCGAGACCGTCCTCACCGGGGGCGACGCACGACGGGTGCACGTAGAGGCGCTCGCCGCGGTCGTGCCGCTCTTTCAGGTCGAGGCACAGCGGGACGATGGCCGCGATGGACTCGTCGAGGGACATTGTGTAGCCCTCGGCCCGGCGTTGCTCGAGGAGCGTGCGAAGCGTGGTCACTGACGAGGATCCTGATGGTTTGGCCGCGCGCGGCATGGACCGCGACGGCGACGAGGCTGTCATTGAGCCCGAGTCTACGCACCGGCGGCCACTTCCTCAATGGTCGTGGGCGCCGCGCGTGCCGAGATTCCGCGCCAGCCGCAGAGGTGCCAGGCGAGGTGCCCGACCAGGTGCCAGGCGAGGCGCCCGACCAGGTGCCAGGCGAGGTGCGAGACGTGCCTACGTGCGCGCGTCGTCTCGCCCGCGCTTGGCGGGCTCGGCGACGACCGTGCGGCCGCCGATCGTCTGACCGGCGAGCGCCTCGACGGCGCGGCCGATCGCGTCCTTTCGGACGCTGACGAACGTGTTGCGGTCGCGGATGCGGATGCGCCCGGTGTCCTTCTTTTCGATCCCGCGGTCCTCGAGGATGCGGACGAAGTCGCCGGGGGTGGCCCCATCGCGACGGCCGACGCTGACGAAGATCTGGGCGAAGTCGGCCTCGTCCTCGAACGTCTCGCTGCCGCGGGCGGGCGCCGTAGGGGCGCTCGCGGAGATCGGGCCCTCGGTGAAGCCGGGAAGGGCGGGCATCTCGGCGGCGACCTGCGCGTTGACGTGCACCGGGCGGAGCGCGCGCGGCGCCTCCGTGTCGTGGGTGGCGTCGTGGGCGTGGTTGTGGGCGGCGTCCTTGGAGAGGATCGGACGGTCATCGTCCTTCTCGCTCGGCGGCTCCCAGTTCGCGTAGCTCGCGACGGGGACGCGGCCGTCGGCGCGCGGTCGCGCCGCGGGCTGCGGAGCCGCGTCGCGCGGCGCGGCGTCGCGCGGGCGCATGTCCCGATCGCGCGCGACGGGCCGCCGATCGCGGTCGCCCCCGCGCTCACGGCTGCCCGGCCCTTGGTCGCGGCCGCCACCCTCACGTCGGCCCGCGTCGCGCCCGCGGTCTCCCGCGTCGCGCGCGCGTGAGGGCGCGGGGGCCGCGGCCTTGGCCGCGACGGGCATCGTCACCACGGGCCCGGTCACCGCCACCGGCTCGGGGTTCTTCGCGCGGCGCGCCTCGCCGGCGAGCTGCACGGCCTCCGGTCGCACGCCGAGGTGGTCGCGGATGAGGCCGGCGATCATGCGCTCGGCGCCCTCGTGCGTGAGCATGCGCCGGGCGAGCGCGAGGTCATCGGGATGCGTCACGCGCGTCGCGAACGCGTCGGAGAACATCGTGATGACGTCGGCCTCGGCGCGCGTCTTCATCTCGCCCTGGGTCGGCAGCTGCTTCTCGATCGGGCGGATTTTGTAGGTCAGGCGCAGGATGTAGAGGCTGCCGATGTCCTTCGGGCCGACGAGCGAGATCGCCGTGCCGGTGCGCCCCGCGCGGCCGGTGCGGCCGGTGCGGTGGACGTACTGCTCCGCCGCCTCGGGAAAATCGGCGTTGATGACGTGCGTGAGGTGCGAGATGTCGATCCCGCGCGCCGCGACGTCCGTGGCGACGAGGAAGCGGACCTTGCCCTCGCGCGTCGCCTGCATGATGCGCTCGCGCTCGCGCTGCTCGAGATCGCCGTTGAGCCAGTCGGCGTCGTAGCCCTGGTTCTTGAGCACCTCGGCGACGCGCTCGGTCTCGTCCTTCGTGTTGCAAAACACGATGGCGCTCTCGGGGTCCTCGATCTCGAGGATGCGAACGAGCTCGGTGCGCTTGTCGCCGCCCCGGTGCATGTAGACGAAATGGTTGATCTCGAGCGCGCCGACCTGGTCGCTCGAGAGCGTGATGAACTCCGGATCCTTCAGCTGCGACTGCGCCAGCCGCTCGATGTCCGGCGGGATGGTCGCGCTGAAGAAGAGCCCCTGGCGCTCCTTCGGCAGCATCTCGGCGATGGCGTGCAGCTCCCTGGCAAAGCCCATCGAGAGCATCTCGTCGGCCTCGTCGAGGACGAAGATCTTGATGTTCGACGGGTCGAGCGTGCCGCGGCGAAGGTGATCGAGCACGCGTCCGGGCGTGCCGCTGATGACCTGCGCGCCCGCCTCGATCGCCTCGATCTGCTTGCCCATCGGCGCGCCGCCGTAGATGGGGACGATCTTGATGCCTTTGAACTGTCCGAGCTGCTCCATCTCGCGCGCGATCTGCAGCGCGAGCTCGCGCGTCGGCGTGAGGCAGAGCGCCTGGACCTTCGGCAGGCTCTTTTTCACGAGCGAGTCGATGATGGGGAGCCCGAAGGCGCCCGTCTTTCCCGTGCCCGTGCGCGCCTGGACGACGAGGTTCTTCCCGCGTATGGCGGGCTCGAAGACGGCGCGCTGGACGGGCGTGGGGTGCGCCCAGCCGAGCGCGTCGACGGCCTTGCGAACGTCGGCGCTCAGCGGCAGGACGTCGAACGTGGGAGGCGGGGCAGGGGCCGGAGGGGCCGCGGGGGCCGGAGATTGCGCGTCGAACATCGGTGGGCCGGGTCATAGTCCAAACGGGCCGTAAATTCCCGAATATTCGGGAGGTCTGGCGGCGCGGCCGGCGAAGGGCGCAGCGCGGCGCCCCGGGTGGACTTAGTGCGCCGGTCCCGCGAGCCGCGCCACGTCCGCGCGCATCGGGCCGACGAGGACGGCGCGGCGACCGGCGGCCCCCTCCTCGGCGCGACGGAGGCGCAGCAGCGCCGCCCATGCTTCCGCGCTGTTGGCGTCGGCGGCGCACGTCTGCGCGAGGGCGCCTTCGCGGCTCCACTCGGGCGCGAGCGCGGCGTTCAGTAGGGCCACGGCGTCCTTCTCGTCATGGCCGGCGCTCGCGGCGAGGACGCCGCGGTCGAGCGCCCCCAAGAGGTCCCGGATGCCGTCGCCGCACGCGCGGCCCGGGCTGCCGGCCGGTGCGCCGGCGATCGATCCCGGGCGCAGGCCAAAGACTCCGACGACGATCTCCTCGACGCACAGGACCACGAAGCCCGCCGCGAACGCGACGTAGAGGCCGAAGACCGCGCGCCGAATGCGTGTGGCCGCGCGCGAGCCCGGCTGCTTTTTCGGAGCCTCCGCCAAGGTGCCCGCGAGCTTACGCTTCTTTTCTGCGGGCCGCCTTGCTACCTGAGGCGCATGGCAAGCGCACCGAGAAGAGCGCGCCCTCTCGAGGGGCAAGTGGCCCTCGTGACGGGCGGCGGCAGCGGGATCGGA
>JAYVXL010000566.1:0-14506 GCA_043785185.1 Myxococcales bacterium | reverse complement strand
AGACGCCGACCGGCTCCGTCGGCATCTTCACCGACCTGCGCGAGCGCATGCGCATGGAGCAGCGACTCTTGGCCGCGCAGGAGCAGATCCTCGCGCAGGAGCGGCAGGCGATCATCGCCGAGCTCGCCGGCGCTGCGGCTCACGAGCTCAATCAGCCGCTCACGGCCGTCATCAACTACGCCCTGCTTCTTAAGAAGCAGGGCGGCTCGGAGCAGGCGCTGCACGCCGTCGACGTCATCTCGCAGGAGGCCGACCGCATGGCGGAGATCGTCAAGAAGATCGGCAAAATCACGAAGTACGAGACGAAGATGTACGTCGGTCACGCGCGGATCCTGGACCTCGACAAGGCGAGCGAGGCGGAGAAGCCGTCGGAGCGGCGGCCCCTCACCGAGGAGCCGCGATGACGCGCCCGAGCCACCCGCGGGACATCGCGCCGCCGACGACGCGCGACTCGCAGGCGAGCATCAGCAGCCGCAGCGGTGTCGCCGATACGCCCGATCGCGTGACGGTGTCGTCGATCCCCATCAGCCACGAAGCCAAGACGCTCAGGCGCAGCGTGCAGCTCGACATCCCGGCGGCGTGGCTCGACACGCTCCTCATCACGTCGAACACGCTCCCCGTAGAGGAGGGCGAGTCGAGCGTCGCGGACGCCGTGATCGACACGCTCGCCGCGCTCCTTCCGGAGTGGGGCGTGGGCGCGTGCCACGTCGTGCCCGAGCAGGGCAACGGGCAGCGCGTGGTCAAGGCGCTGCCACCAGGCGAAGAGCACCGCTCCGTCGGCGTCGATCCGGCGCGCCTCTTCCCGGGCTACGCGTTCGAACGCGTGTACGACGTGGAGGGGGACGGCGTCGGGACGACGCTGCACATCGCGTCGGATGATCCCTCCACCACCGACGAGCGCGTGCCCGCGAACGTCTTGATGATGCGCGCGGCGCAGGTGATGCAGCGCGGCCTGCGGCAGGCGCGGAGGTACGCGGCGGCGGCGGAGGCCGCGTCCGATCTGCGCAAGCTCAACTCGCACATGGTGCAGGCCGAGAAGCTCGCGAGCCTCGGTCAGATCGCCGCCGGCGTCGTCCACGAGCTGAACAACCCGCTCACGTCGATCGTCGCGTACACCGACTACCTCACGCGCCGCGCGACGGCGCGCGGCGACGCCGACGACCTCGAGCGCCTGCGCCGCGTCGGAGAGAGCGCCGGCCGTATGCTGCGCTTCACGCGCGACCTCGTCACGTACGCGCGGCCGTCGAGCGAGACGCCCGTCCCGGTGGGCGTGCAGACCGTCATCGACCAGGCGCTCGCGTTCTGCGAGCACGTGCTCGACCAGGCCGGCGCGACGGTCGAGCGCCGCTACGCCGCGCAGCTGCCCGAGGTGCAGGGCATGCCCGAGCAGCTCGCGCAGGTGTTCGTCAACCTCGTCACCAACGCGTGCCACGCGATGCCACCGGGTAGCGGCCGGCTCGTCGTCTCGACGCGCGCCGAGGGCGACTTCGTCTTCGCGCACGTGGAGGACAACGGCCACGGCATCCCGCGCGAAAACCTCCCGCAGATCTTCGCGCCGTTCTTCACCACGAAGACCGACGGCCGCGGGACCGGCCTCGGCTTGTCGATCGTGAAGAACATCCTCGAGGGACACCACGGCGAGATCCACGCGGAGGCAGTGACGCCGACGGGGACGCGCTTCGTGCTGCGAATCCCCGTGCGCCCGCGGTGACCGAGGCGCGCCCGCTCGGTTTTCTCAGCCTGTTCGCGCTGGGGCTCAACGGGATCGTGGGCGTCGGGATCTTCTTCACGCCGTCGAAGATCGCCGGCGCCGCACCGGCGGGCGGCAGCGTGGTCGCGTTCGCGCTGACGGCGCTCATGCTCGCGCCCGTCGCGCTCGTCTTCGCGCGCCTCGCGCAGCGCTTTACCGAGGACGGCGGGCCCGTCCTCTACGCGCGGGCGGCGTTCCCGCCGTGGGTCGCGTTCGCGGTCGGGTGGATGGCGTACGTGAGCGCGGTCTTGAGCACCGCGTCGACCTGCGTGGGGCTCGCGTATGCGCTGGCTGGGGCGCGCGCCGCCGGCGTGCTCGGCGCGGGGCTGGCGACCGCGCTCGGCGCGCTCGCGGCCGCGGGGATCGTGCCGTCGGCGCGCGTCTGGACGACGCTCACGGCGCTCAAGCTCGTGCCGCTGCTCGCGCTCGCCGCGATCGGCCTCGCGTGGGGGCCCCTCGCGCTGCCGCCGGTCGCGCCCGTCGCGGCGCCCGCCGCGAGTGGCTCGTGGCTCGGCGCCGCGCTCCTCGCGGCGTTCGCGTTCCAAGGTTTCGAGATCGTCCCGGTCGTCGCCGGGCAAGCGCGCTCGGTCGGGCGCGTCGTTCCGCTCGCCACGCTCGCGTCCCTCGGCGCCGCGACGCTCCTCTACCTCGCGCTGCAGACGGTCTGCGTGCGGACGATGGGCGCCCGGCTGCCTGGCTCGGAGGCGCCGCTCGCGGACGCAGCGGGCGTCGCCGGCGGGCCGACGCTGCGCGCGCTCCTCTCGTGGGGGACGTCGCTCTCGGCGGTGGGCATCGCGTTCGGCATGATCTCGATGACGCCGCGCTACCTCGCCGCGCTCGCCGCGCAGGAGGCGCTGCCCGGGCGCCTGCACGCCATCACGCGCGGCGTCCCGCGGCGCGCGCTGGTCCTCACGACGGCGCTCGTCGTGCTGCTCGCGCTGGCGCTGGGCGCTCACCTGGACGAGCTGCTCGTCTTATCGAGCGTCGCGGTGCTCGTCCAGTTCGCGTCCGCCGCCGCCGCGCTCGGCGGGTTGGCGCTCCGTCGCCTGCATGGATTTTCGCCGCGCGACGCGGGGCTCGCGCTGCCCGCGCTCGTGACGCCCGCGCTCCTGCTCGGCGCCGGCTCCGCGGCGGAGTGGGCGACGGCGGGCGGCGCGCTCGCGCTCGGCTACGGGCTGCGCGCCGCGTCGCGTCGGCTCATGCCCAAAGGGGCGGGCGCGTGAGCGCGGGCTCCGGTACGATGAGCCGCATGTCCGCGCGCTTCGGTGCTCGCCATGCGCTCGCGGCCGCGCTCGGCCTCGGGTGCGCGCGATGCAGCGTGCTCGTCGACACGGGCGGCCTGACCGGCGGCGCGCCCGACGCCGCGTCGGACGCGAGCGGGAGCGCGCGCGACGCGGCGGACGGCGCGGGCGACGCGACGCGCGTGGGCGACGCGGCCGACGCGGCCGACGCGGCCGACGCCGCCGACGGAGCCGACGCGGGCGACCGCGGCGACGTGGCGGCGCCGGACCCGTACGTCGCCGCCGTCCTCGCCGACCGGCCGTCGCTCTATTATCGCTTCGAGGAGACGAGCGGCAGCGCCGTCCGCGACGAGGTCGGTCGCTACCCTGGCGTGCTGCTGGATCCCGCGAACGCGGCGCACCCCGCCGGCGCCGTGCCGGGGAGCCGCGGCATTCGCTTCAGCGCGAACGGCGGCGTCAGGGCCGGCAACATCTTCAACTTCGCGGGGACGGCGCCGTTCACGCTCGAGGCCTGGGTGCAGCCCGACTTCTTCGACGGCACCTACCGATTCCTCTTCAGCCGCAACACCTACGACGCCGCCGGGCGCGAGGAGTACGGCGTGTTTCTCTTCGGCGTGGCGCCGGACTACAACAGCTTCGGCGTCGAGCGGTACGCGGCGGGCGCCGGCAGCCACGCGAACTTTGGCGGCGGCGCGGCCGGCGCGTGGTCGCACGTCGTCGCGACGTACGACGGCGCGGCGCAGAGGATGTACGTGAACGGCGTGCCGCGCGACGTCACGGCCGACGTGCGCGCGGAGGTGACGATCGACGCGCCCCTCTTCGTGGGCACGCAGAACGAGAGCACGGGCCAGATCGCGGGGGTGGTCGACGAGGTGGCGATTTACGAGGCGGCGCTGACGCAGGCGCGGATCCTCGCGCATTACGCGGCGTCTGGGCGATGACGGGGTACCTGACCGCGCACCGGCGCGACGCGTAGGGTCGAACGCGCGGCGACCTCTATCGCGTCGCCGACAGCTCCACGACCACGGCGTCCACGCTGTGCGTCGTCGGCACCCGCACCTTCGACACGGACACCCGAACCGCTGTCGCCGGCGTCTCCGCGAGGAGCCGATCGAGCAAGAGCCGCGCGTACGTCTCGAGGAGCCGATGCGACCGGGCCGTGCCCTCTTCCACGACCAGCCGCGCGACCCAGTCGTAGTCGAAGACCTCGCGGACGTTGTCGCTCTGCGGCATCCGCTCGAAGGGGAGCGTCACGTCCACGTCGACGGAGACGTCTTGGGGGATGTCGCGCTCCGAGCGCGACGCGCCCATGCGCGCCCGGAAGCGGACGCCGCGCAGCGTGATTCGGTACGTCTTGGTCGTGGGCACAGGGCGAGTGTACCCGAACCGCGGCGTGGTCGCGGCCCGCTACGGCGTCCACTCGAAGTGGTCGATCAGCTTCGCCGGCGCGCTGGCCAGCGGGTCATCCTTGCCGATGACCCACGCCTCGAGCTTCCCGCTCGGGTGCACGCAGAACCGCACGAAGTGCTTGAACCCCGGGTGGCTCAGCGCGGCGAACGCCTGCTGCTGCTCGAGCCCCGCGACGGCCACCGACGTGAGGAAGAGGCCGAACACGAACGTCCCCAGGAACGCGAACGCGATCATCACGGCCGTCTCGCCGGCGAGGGTGGGGACGACCCTGGGGATGGCGAGCTTCAGCAGCATGGGCGAGAGGCCGAGGCCCACTGCGAAGGGCACGCTCGCCGCCGCGATCGTGCGCGGGTGCGCGCGATGGTGACCGGCGATGAAGTAAAAGACGATGATCATCGCCGCCGTCACGATCGCCGCCATGACGACGAGCGCGCCGTCGCCCTGCAGGCCCGCGCCGAGCTCGAGCGACGCGACGAGCGCGAGCGCGATGTGCGGGAGGAAGCCGCCGCGGCCGAGCATGAGCGAGAGCGGCACCTGCGCGGCGAGCTGCCGCGTCATCGCGGCCGTCGGGTACGCGCACTCTGCCGGTCCCATCGGCGCGGGGCTGATGCGCGTGCCGTGCAAGAACGCGCCGCCCCCGCCGGCGATCACGTGCAGCGCCTTGCCGATTTCGCGCCGCTCGTAGTGGTGCAAATCGCCGGTCAGGTACACCATCCGCTCGTCCTCGAGCGAGATCTTGCAGCCGGCGAGCATGCGCTGGCCTGGCTCCCACGGCTCGCCGAAACCGAAGGCCGGATCGGGCGCGACGAAGACGCGCGTGCGGTCCGCCGCCTCGCGCTTACGACGCCGGAAGAACTGCCGCTGCCGGTAATCGAGCCGCCCGAGCTGGCGGTCGACGCCCCACAAATCCAGCCCGCGCGCGAGGGGCAGCACCCAATAGCTCGACTCCTGGACCGGCGTGTAGCCCGCGAGCTCGAGGCGCCGCGCCCGCTTGACGCTGACGCCGCGGAAGAACGCGCGCACGCTCTTCACCGTGTTCGCCAGCAGGCGCAGGATGCCGCCCACTTCGTCGAGGTGCAGCTCGCGCACGGCCACGCCGACCTGCCGCGCGCCCGCGCCGCGGCGGATGCGGCGGAACAAGCGCGAGCGCTCCTTCGGCGGATCGGCGCCGCCGCCGCCGAGGCCGCGCCGGAAGAGGCGGCCGAAGCCGTCGAGGCCGTCGTACCAGTCGTGGTTCCCCGGGATTCCGAGGAGGAGACGCGGCGTCTCGTCGGGCTCGCCGAACGCCTCGTTCCACGGGCGCACGAGGCGGCGATCGATCTCGTCGGCGGTCGCGACGGGGTACGCGGTGTCGCCGCCGAAGAGCAGCACCTCGCCGCGCGGGAGCGTTCGCTCGCCGCCGCCCGCTCCCTCGACCGTGTACGTCGACGCGACGAGGCGGCCGACGGCGTGGCTGACGTCGCGGTCGTCGCCGGTGTCCGCCACGAAGTCGAGCCACATCGGCCGGCCGAGCGCCTCGACGAGCGACGGCCCGTCGGCGTCGCCGCCGAGCACGCGGACGGCCCGCTTGAGCATTTCGTCCGCCTCGAGCGGCCGCATCCAGTCGCGCGAGTCGACCGACTCGCTCGCGATCGCGCGCGCGATGAAGTTACGGAAGTGCCCGAATAAGGAGGTGATGCCGTACCAGCGCACCGCGTACGGCGCGCGCGCGCCCTGCCGGAACACGAGCGGCGCCGGGCCGTCGCCGCGCGGGGCGAGGCGGACGGGGCCCTCCGCGGTCGCAGGACGGGAATCGGTCAGGGTCGCGGCGCGGGCGGGCATGCTTCCAAAGGCGTTTACACAGGCAGAGCCCTAAGGGTACCGTTTGTCTTCGCAAGCAGTCTCGCAAAGTTAGAAGACCCCCCGCGCTGCCCCTTCGCCTCTTACGGCGTGGCGTGGTGTGGCGTGGCCGCCTCCGGCTGAAGTCGCGCAGATCCAACATGATTCGGCACCTAACCTCGACCCAACGCTCCCTTCTCCTCGCGTGCGCGATCCTCGCGGCCACCGGCGCGGCGTTCGCGGGCCCCGTCCGTGGGCGCATCAACGGGCAGGAGAAGCTCATCCCCGACGTCTACGCCGAGGCGCAGAAGCCCGACGCGCACCGGTGGACTTGGCGCGAGCCGTCCCCGACGGTGAGGCCCGAGTTCCGCGTCCTGTCGGGCAACCCGCTCCGCGAAATCTGCATCGCCGCGATCGCGCAGTCGCAGCAGCCTGCGCACGAGCCGGCGCACCTCATCAAGATCACCGGCGGCCGCACGGTGCCGGCGACGATCGCCGTGTCGAACGGCACCCGGCTCGCGTTCAAGAACTACGACCCGTTCCCGCACCGCCTCTTCATCAAGGACAGCCAGACCTGGAAGGCCGAGACGATCAACCCGAACGGCCAGCGCGAGTTCTCCCTCCCGGCGGGCGGTGGCAAATTCGAGGTGCGCGACGAGCTCTTCCCGAGCCTGCGCTCGTTCATCATCGTCGACCAGTTCGTCGCCGACATCGCCTACCCCGGCCGTGACGGCGCGTTCGAGCTGAACCTGTCGCAGGGCGAGTACGTGCTCAAGGCGTATTTCAACGGCCGCGTCGTCGGCACCTCCAGCATCACGGTGAGGGACAAGGGGACGCTCAACCTGAAGGACCCGTTCAACCTCGCCGAGGCCGCGCCGAGCCCGCAGCAAGGAGCCCCTCAGAAATGATGCTCCTGTCGCGCTTCTGGTATCTCCTCTTGAGCATCCTGCTCGGGGTGTCGCTCTACGCGGTGTTCGTCGCGGTGGGCCAGTACAACCGCCGCAACGGCGTCGCGATGAACGAAGGCCTCGCGTCGGACAGCCAGACGGTGGGCTGGGCGCTGCAGATCGACTCGCGCAAGCGCCTCGATCTGCTCTTGCCTGGCAGCGTCGACCCGACGGTGCGCTCGGCGCTCGGCGCCGCCAACGGCAAGGACAACGAGAAGATCCCGCAAAAGTCGAGGGACGACGCGAAGCGGGCGCTCGGCGACATCCAGGGGAAATTCGTCGACTACAAGCCCGACGCGATCTTCGCCGTCGATCGCGACGGCCGCGTCATCGCGCAGGTCGGCTTCGAGCAGGTGAACAGCAACGACCAGTTCGAGCTCGGCGGCTACCCCGCGGTGTTCGACGCGCTCCACGGCTATCTGCGCGACGACACCTGGGTCTGGGGTGGCAGGATTTATCGCGTCGTCGCGCGCCCGGTCGAGGACGACGCGAGTCAGCCGCCGGTCGGCGCGATCGTCGCGATCCGCGCCGTCGATCCGCAGTTCGCGAAAGACCTCGCCAAGCGCACGCGCACCAACATCGCGTTTTACACCGGCGCCCAGAAGATCGCGTCGGCGTCGTACGAGGGCGCGCCCGAGAAATTCGACGACAACGCGTTCGGCATGCTGGCGACCGATCTGCCGTCGCTCGCGGAGGACAAGCTCTACAAGGACTCGGGCCGCACCGACGTGCACGCGCTGTCCCCCGACGTCGGCGCGATGTACACGCGCCTGCCGGGCGACGCGTGGGAGCTCGGCGCGGGGTTCTCCGTGCTCCGACCGCGTGTCACCATCAAGGGGCCGCTCGGCTTTCTGTCGGGGGCGGACGACACCGACAAGAAGAGCGTCAACTGGCTCATCATCGGCGGCGTCGTCTTCCTCAGCGTGCTCTTCGGCATCCTCTTCTCGTTCCTCGAGCACTCGATGCCGATGAAGGAGCTCGCGGCGCAGGCGCTCAAGCTGAAGAAGGGCGAGCTCGACTACTTCCAGCTCCCGCGCTTCCGGGGCGGGTACCGGCCGATCGCGCAGGACGTGAACCAGGGCATCGAGCGCGTGCTGGAGCGCGGCGGCGGCGCGGCGCGCAAGCCCGCCGATCTCGAGTCGATCCTCGGGCCCGTGCCAGCGCAGCCGGCGATGAGCGCGTTCTCGTTCCCGATGGCGGACGGATCGCAGCCTCTGCAGATGGGCCCGGGAGGGCCGCCCGGGCCGGGGCCGTTCCGTCCGCCGGGGCCGCCGCAGCAACATCCGCAAAACCAGCAGAACCAGCAGAACCAGCAGAACCAGAACCAGCAGATGAACCCGAGTCAGGGGTCGGGGCAGAACATGCCGCCGCGCCCGCCTGGTCCGCCGCCCCCGCAGAACGGGCCGGGTCAGTTCGGTCAGATGCACGCGCACGGTGGCCCGATGGGACGCCCGGGCGGCCCCAACGGTCCCAATCCGTTCCCGCCGCCGCGCCCGAACGCGGGCATGCCCGCGACCTCGCCCTTCGCGCAGACGACGGCGCTCGGCGGTCCGCCGTCGTCGCCGAACGCGGGCCTGCCGCAGCACCCGGCCGACGCGTACGAGCCCACGCAAGCCGCGCAGTCGCCGCTCCTGCAGACCGGCGGCGGCCCGGCGATGGCGCTCCCGGGGGAGGAGGACGAGGCCACGATGGTCGGCCAGGTGCCGGCCGACGTCCTCGCCGCCGCGTCCGGCGAGAGCCGCGCCGAGGAGGGCACCGAGGAGTGGCTCGGCGTCTACGACGACTTCATTCGCAAGAAGCGCGAGTGCAACGAGCCGACCGAGGGCCTCACCTTCGAGAAGTTCGCGCAGACGTTGCGCAAGAACCGCGACGCGCTCATGCAGCGCCACGGTTGCAGGCGCGTCCGCTTCGCCGTCTACGTGAAAGAAGGGCGCGCCTCGCTGAAGGCGACGCCTATCAAGGATTAAGCGCTTCCCGCACCCGTCAACCAGTCCCGGGGATCACCCAGATGGCTTTGCACCGACACCTTCGCTCTCTCTTCGTAGTCCAGATCGCGGCCGCGGCGGTCGTCGTCGCGCCGTTCGCGCGAGCGTCCAACGTCCTCGAGGTGGGCGAGGGCGGGTCGGAGCAGATGCAGCGCGGCGGCGCGTGGGTGGCGCGCGCGAGCACGCCGAACGCCGCGTACTACAACCCGGCGGGCCTCGCCGGGCAGGACACCAAGCTCTCGCTCGACGTGAACATCATCATCCAGCACACGTGCATGTCGCGCGTGTACGCGGGGAACGACACGACGACCGAGGCCGCGCTCCTGTCGAACGATCCGACCAACCCGCGATCGGCGCTCTTCCCGCGCGTGTGCAACGACCTCGCGCCGTTCCCGAACCCGCAGATCTCCTTCGCCTATAAGGTGAACGAGCGCCTCGGCCTCGCCATCTCGCTGCTCGGCCCGAACGCCGCCGGCAAGCAGAAGTGGCCGGAGTTCGTGAACGGCTCGAACCCTTCGCCGACGCGCTACCTCCTCCTCAAGAGCGACGGCCTGCAGTTCAACCCGACGCTCGCGGCCGGCTGGGAGGTCATCGACAAGCTCCGCATCGGCGCGAGCTTTCAGTGGGGCATCGCGAGCCTTCACCTGCAGAACTCCAGCCAGGCGCTCAACGCCGACAACGCGCGCCCCGATCAGAACGACGTGCGCGGCCTCGTGCAGGTGAAGCAGTTCTTCATCCCGGGCTTCACGCTCGGCGCGCTCTACAGCGCGACGCCGGAGATCGACATCGCCGCTTGGTACAAGTGGAGCGCGCCGATCAACGCGACGGGCGACGTCGTCGCCGACGCGAACTACTTCACCAAGGCCGTCTCCAACGGCGACCCGAGCGGCGTGAAGGGCACCGACACGTCCTACGCCGACTGCGGCTACGGCCAGTCCGCGAACGTGTGCGGCAGCGGCAAGAACGCCAGCATCAAGGCGAACATCCCCATGGAGGCCAAGCTCGGCTTTCGCTACCACAAGCTCCGCGCGCAAGCCGCGGAGGCGGGCGAGGTCGACGGCGTCGCGCCTCCTTCGACCCACCGCCGCGATCCGATGTCGCAAGACAAATGGGACGCCGAGCTCGACCTCACCTGGGCGAACAACAGCGTGCTCGACTCGTTCAAGATCCGCTTCCCGGCGAGCGCCGACGGCGCCGGCAACGGCGCCATCCCGGTCAACGGCATCGCCGGCGGCACGCTGCCGCCGAACGCCGACGTGCCCAAGCACTTCAAGGACGTCTTCGGTGTCCGCGTGGGCGGCGACTACAACGTGATGCCCGACAAGCTCGCCTTGCGCGGCGGCGTCTTCGCGGAGTCGAGCGGCCAGGATCAACAGTACCAAAGCATCGACTTCGCCGGCGCGGCGCGCTTCGGCTTCGCCCTCGGCGGCACGTACCGCATGAGGCTCGGCCGCGAGGAGGACAAGAGCGCGCTCGAGTTCTCGCTCGGTTACGGGCACATCTTCTTCGCCAAGCAGGATCAAGGGGCGAACGATCGCAACGCGCCCGGCGTCAACGCCATCGCAGGTGTTGCATGCAACCCGTCGGGCAATAACCCGTCGTCGCCCAGCCAGCCGGACACGTGCACCGACGGCCGGCAAAAGTACCGCACGAACTGGCCGGTCAACCTCGGCACGATCTGGAACAGCGTGAACACCGTCAACGTCGGCGTCGCGTACCGCTTCTGACGCCCGCGTCCTGGCGTCGCGACGCCTCGTAACCTCTCGGCTGCGGCCCCCACACACGGATAGACGCATGAGCACGACCCCTCGCAAAGTCATCATCATCGGCTCCGGTCCTGCCGGCCACACGGCGGGCATCTACGCGGCGCGCGCCAATTTGAAGCCGCTGATGTTCGAGGGCATGACGAAAGGGGGCATCCCCGGCGGCCAGCTCATGATCACCAACGAGGTCGAGAACTACCCGGGCTTCCCGGCGAAGATCACCGGCCCCGACTTGATGAAGGCGTTCCGCGACCAGTCGCTCCACCAGGGCGTCGAGATCAAGACCGAAGACGTCGTGAGGGTCGACTTCTCGAAGCGCCCGTTCAAGGTCGCTGCGGTGGGCCTCGACGCGGAGGAGGAGCACCTCGCCGAGACGGTCATCATCGCGACGGGCGCGCAGGCCAAGTGGCTCGGCTTGCCGAGCGAGAAGGCGCTGCAGAACTACGGCGTCTCCGCGTGCGCCGTGTGCGACGGCGCGTTCTTCAAGAATCAGGACGTCATGGTCATCGGCGGCGGCGACACCGCGATGGAAGAGTCGATGTACCTCTCCGGCATCTGCAAGACGGTCACGCTCGTGCACCGGCGCGAAGAGTTCCGCGCGAGCAAGGCGATGCAGGATCGCGTGCTCAAGAACCCGAAGGTCAAGGTGCTCTACAACACGGTCATCGAGGAGATCCTCGACGTGTCCAAGCAGCAGGTCACCGGCGCGCGCGTCAAGAACATGAAGACGAACGAGTCGATGGTCGTGCCGATCACCGGCTTCTTCGTCGCGATCGGCCACACCCCGAACACCGATTTGTTCACCGGCCTCCTCGACCTTCACGACAACGGCTACATCAAGGTGAAGCCGGGGACGGCGCAGACGAGCCTCCCGGGCGTCTTCGCGTGCGGCGACGTGCAGGACTTCACCTACCGCCAAGCGGTCACCGCGGCCGGCTCGGGCTGCATGGCCGCGCTCGAGGCGGAGCGCTGGCTGGCGATGAACGGCGGTCATTGAGCGGACGTCGCGGAGAGAACGCGCGGGCGACCGCACGGGCCCACGTGGAGACCGATCCGCGCGCCTTCTTCGAGCTCGGCTACGCCGAATACGAAGGAAGGCACTCGACGACGAAGCGGTAGCCCGCGATCGCGAGCTCGTCGCCGGGAGACATGACGTCGCCGCCGACGCGGCGGCCCTTCACGTGCGTGCCGTTGTGGGACTGCAGATCCATCACCGCGACGCGACTCTCGTCGCCGGGGATCGTCGCCAAGAGCGCGTGCATGCGCCCGACGTGCGGCGAGCCGAGCATGACGGTGCTCGCGCGGCTGCGGCCGATGAAGCACGCGACGCCTTCACGCAGGGGGAAGGCCGTGCCGATGGGGAACGCCACCTCCATCGGCGGGATCGCGCCGCGGTAGGTGAGGTGCAAGGCGGCGCCGGTCGGGCTGGACCCCGTGTCGAGAACGATCGGCACGGCGTGCACGAGCTCCTCGGCCGAGGCGACGTACGCGTCCGCGAGCCACGTCCCGTAGTGGGTGAGCGGGTCGCGGTGCGGGTTTTGCGGCAGGTGCGGGTTCGTCGCGAGGACCACCGGCACGCCCGCGGCGCGGAGGGTGCCGAGCAGCTGCGGCGCGATGTCGAGCGCGCTGTCGACGACGACGAGCTTGATGGCGCGTGGCCCCTGCCCGGGCGCCGGCGGTACGAACGTGAACGGGTCCGCCAGGACGGCCCTGTGCCCGTTGTGGCTCAGCGACTGCGCCCACAGCCCGGCGCCCTCCCCGAGCCCCAGGACCACGATCGGTTGGTGTTGGTCCATCTGTGGCCACCATCATCGGCGCAATCTCGCACTTTGAAAAGGACGAGGGTAACCTCGGGGTCAAGTGAGAGCCCGTTGACCGCCGCCGCCCCGAAGAGCCCGCGCTCCGAGCGCGAAGAACAGCTCGCGAAGGTCTCGTTCTTCGAGGGCCTCACCGCCGAGGCGCTCGCGCTCATCGCGCAGGTCACGACGGAAGAGACGCACGCGCTGGGCACCCGGATTTTCCAGTACGGGGACCTGGGAGACAAGCTCTTCGTCATCATGGAAGGCAAGGTCCGCATTTCGCGCGAGGTCTCCGGCATGGGCGAGGAGGCCCTCGCGGTCCTCGGACCTGGCGAGGTCTTCGGCGAGATGGCGCTGCTCGACGAGTCGACCCGCTCCGCCGACGCGCGCGCCCACGAGCGCTGCCGCCTGCTCGTCATCGCGAAGGATTCGTTCGACGACCTGCTCTTCCTCCACAAGGACCTCGCCTACGAGGTCCTCTGGAGCTGCGTCCGGACGCTCGCAGCCCGTCTCCGCGAGACCAACGACAAGCTCACGTTCCTGTCGACCTCCGGAAAATTCTAACGGCCTCCCGCCGCCGTACCCCGCGGCGCGCCGCGCCGCGCCGCGCCGCCAGGCGTGCAAACCGCGGGCAGCGAGCGGCCGCGAGCTCGCTCCTAGAAGGTGAGCGCGCGGGTTACGTGTAAGCTGTGGAAAGGGACCGCAAAACTCTGAAAAGCTGTGGAGAGATCCGAGCCCCACGGCTCAGTCAAACCGCCCCCACAAGAATCCGCGCCCACATTTGCGGATATTTGCGCCGGAATACTTGACGCGGTGACGGGTGTTCAGTACATTTGTTCAGCATGCAGGGTCTCACCCAACGCCAGCAGATGGTCCTCGATTTCATCCGGCAGTCGATCACCGACCGAGGGTATCCCCCGACGCTGCGTGAGATCGGCGCCCGCATGGGCATCCGCTCGACCAACGGGGTCAACGATCACCTTCGCGCCCTCGAGCGCAAAGGCTACCTGACGCGCGAGGACATGAAGTCGCGCGCGCTCCGGCCCACCGCGCAGCCTCCGAACGGCGCCGGCGGCGCGCTCAACGGCGCGGCCAAGGCGGGCGTCGGCGGCGCGGGCGATCAGGTGCCGCTCGCGCTCCCGGCGAACGACGACGACATGATCGACGTGCAGATCCTCGGCCGCGTCGCGGCCGGTCTGCCGCTCTTCGCCGAGGAGCAGGTCATCGACACCGTCCGCATCGATCGCGGCCTGCTCAAAGGCGGGCGCGAGGTGTTCGGCCTCAAGGTCCACGGCGACTCGATGATCGACGCCGGCATCCTGACGGGTGACTACATCTTCGTCCGCAAGCAGCTCACCGCGCAGCGCGGCGACATCGTCGTGGCGCTCATCGGCGACGAAGCGACCGTCAAGTACTACTACCCGGAGAAGGACTACGTCCGCTTCCAGCCCGCCAACAAGACGATGGCCCCCATTCTCGTCCGCGCGATGGACTTCAAACCGACGATGCTCCTCGGCGTGGTCGTCGGTGTGTTTCGCCGGATTTGACGGGGCTGGCGCGAATTCGGCGCTGCAAGTTGGCGCGGATTTCGAAGGCAAAATCCGGCGTGTACGGCGCGTGAAGCGCTTGCCGCTGCCGGACTTGCTGAGTTAGCGTCGGTTCAGATGAGCACTCGTATCCTCGTCGGCGCGACGTTGATGCTCGCGGCCTCTACCCAGGCCTGCGGCGGCGTCTACTACGCGGCGACCGTGAACGCGGCGTCGAGCCGGGTCGAGCACGCCAAGCAGGTCGGT
>JAYVXL010000565.1:0-14538 GCA_043785185.1 Myxococcales bacterium | reverse complement strand
GCTCCTCCGCGTGGTGCCCGCGCTGCGGGAGCGCGTCCCACCGACCGAGCACGGCGTCGACGATCTCGCGCACCTCGCGGCCGCCGCGCGCGTGCGTGCCGAAGCGCGCCAGGAGCAGCGTCGCGCACGTGAGCATCGCCTCCGCGTCCTCTTTGCCGACGCGACCGACGAGACCGTTCGCCATCTTCGTGAAGCCGCCGACGGGCCGCGCGCTCTGGAGGATGTCGAGGACCTGGTCCCGCTTCGAGGTGCTCATGTTCGGCTGGAATGCTTGTAGCATGATCGGGTGCTCGTCCTGCCTGCGATCGATCTGCTCGGCGGAAAAGCCGTCCGCCTCCACCAAGGTCGCTACGAGGACGCGACGGTCTACGACGACGACCCGCCGGCGCGCGCGCGCGCGTTCCGCGGGAAGGTCCCGCGGCTGCACGTCGTGGACCTCGAGGGCGCGAAGGCGGGCCACGCCGTGCAAGTGGAGGCCGTGCGCGCGATCGTCGCGGCGTTCGGGCCGGGCGTGCAGGTCGGGGGCGGCGTGCGGACGCGCGAGGCGCTCGAGAGCTACTTGGCGCTCGGTGTCGACCGCGTCGTCGTCGGGAGCGCGGCGATCAACGATCCGGCGCTCGTCCACGCGCTGGCCGCCGCGCACCCCGGCAGGATCATCCTGGCGGTCGACGCGAAGGACGGCATGGTGGCGACCGAAGGCTGGACGAGCGTGAGCGCGAAGAGCGTCGCCGAGCTCGCGCGTGACTTCGCGGGCGCGCCGCTCGCCGAGCTGCTCTACACCGACGTCCTGCGCGACGGCACGCAGGTAGGCCCCAACGTGGAGATGACCGCGGCCCTCGCGCGCGAGGCGAGCGTCCCCGTCCTCGCGTCGGGCGGCGTCGGCACGCTCGCGCACCTGCGCGCGCTCGCGGCGCACCCGGGGATCTCCGGCGCCATCGTCGGCCGCGCCATCTACGAGGGCTCGTTCACGCTGGACGACGCGGTCGTCGCCGCGCGCGGCGGCTGACGGCCACCCGGGGGACCACTACGTCTTGGCAGGTCTCGACGCGACGACGCTCGTCTACTCGTCGACCGCCGCCTCTTCCTCTTCCCCGTCCTCTTCTTCGCCGTCGCCCTTGGCCGCCTTCGGTGCGGGCACGACCTTGAGCGCCGCCGGCTTGGACGCCGACGGATCCTTGGTGGGCACGTCTTTCATCGGCCACTTGAACGCCTCGGCCGCCGGGGCGATGAGCTCCCACGCGGCGTGCGCCTTCATCGCGTCCTGCACGTTCATGCCCTTGGCGATCGCGCCGTTCACCTTCTCCTTGGCGGCGGCAGTGAGGCGCTTGGGCTGCGGCTCGCCCTCGACGCGGCGAATGATCTCCTTCGACAGCCAGGTGCAAAACTCCTTCAGCGACGCCTCGTCCTTCGCGTCGACGAACCAGTCGTAGTGCGGGCGCGCGCGGAAGTTCTCGAGGTTGAACTTGCGGTTCGCCTCGTCCTGCCGGTCGTGCACGAACACGAGCCCGCCGGTCGCCTTCTTCTTCATGAACCAGCCGGTGGTGACCGACCCGCCGTCGTCCTCGTCGGTGTCGCCCTCGTCGCTGAGGATGACGCGGAGAATACGATACGGGCTGCGGAGCCGGGTGCGCGCGACGAGGCCCTCCGCTTTGCTGCTCCTGTCGATGCGCCAATCCGAAGCGGCCATGGTCAACCTGCGAGCGCCTTCTCGACCGCCGACTTCACGTCGGCGCTGGTCGGTTCGATCTTGTGCTCGAAGCGGGCGAGGATCTTGCCGTCCTTGCCGATGAGGAACTTTCCAAAGTTCCACTTGATGGCCCCGCCGAACTCGGGATTGGAGTCGGCGCTCTGAAGGTGGTCGAAGAGCGGCTCCATGCCGTCGCCCTTCACGCGGACCTTCGCGAACATGTCGAACGTGACGCCGAACTTGGACGTGCAGAACGCTTTGATTTCGGCCTCGGTGCCCGGCTCCTGCGCGCCGAAGTCGTTGGCCGGGAAGCCGAGCACGCGCAGGCCGCGCTCGGCGTAGGCCTTGTGCAGCTCCTCGAGACCCGCGTACTGCCGCGTGTACCCGCACTCGGAGGCGACATTCACGACGAGCAGCACCTTGCCTTTGTAGTCGGCCAGGCTCTTGCTCTGGCCGTCGATGGTGCGGACCGTGAAGTCGTGGATGCTCTTGGCCATGACCCCGTGGCGTATCCTACAGGAGCCGTCCGTTCAAGGGCGGCCGGCGGCGGGCGGCGCGCTCAGACGCCGACGGGATGCCAGACGGTCTTGGTCTCGAGGAAGCGCTCGATCCACCCGAGACCCTGCCCCGCCCGCTCGTCGAGCCAGCCGGCGGCGTCCAATGGCGCGTGGGTCCTCACGCGCTTGACGTTGTCGGCGCCCTCGCGCTCGAGCGTCGCGCGAAGCTCTGCGTCGCCCGACCACGCGTCCATCGCGATGACCTCGCGGTGCTTGGCGAGCTGGGGCGCGAGCTCCTTGGCGTGACCCGTCAGCACGTTCGCGACGCCGCCCGGCAAGTCGCTGGTCGCCAGGCACTCGCAGAAGACGACGGCGGTGCGCGGGTCGGCCGCGCCGGCGACGAGCACCACCGTGTTGCCGCCGGCGAGGACCGGCAGCAGCGTCGAGACGAGCCCGAGCAGCGCGGGCCGCTCGGGCGCGATGACGCCGACGACGCCCATCGGCTCCGGCACCGAGAAGCCGAAGTGCGGCCCCGCCACCGGGTTGCTCGACGCGACGAGCGCGTGGAACTTGTCGCAGAAGCCGGCGTAGAACACCGCGCGATCGACGGCGCGGTCGACCTCGACGGTCGCGGAGGCGTCGCTCTCACCGCTGCGCACGAGCGATAGGCGCAGCTCCTCGCGGCGCGACTCCATCACCTCCGCGAGGCGGTACAGGATCTGCCCGCGGTTGAACGCCGTGCGCCCCGACCAGCCCGCGAGCGCGTTCTTCGCGGCGAGCACCGCGTCGCGCGCGTCCTTGCGCGAGCCGCGCGGCACGTTCACCGTCTCCGGATCGGCCCCGGCCCCGTCGGCAGCGCCCTTCACCTGGAAGTACCTCCCGGATTCGCTGCGGACGAACGCGCCGCCGACGTACATCTTGTACGCCTTGTTCACGGGCACCCGCGAGGCCTGCGCGTCCCGCCCGAGCACGCGCGCGAGCGCGCCGTTGTCCGAGTACGTGTCCGCCATCTCGTCCTCCGCGGGGTGCACGCGCGTCTCCACCTTGGGCGCGGGCGTCGGCTGCTTCTTCGAGGCCATGGCTTATTCCAGCTCCACGTACGCGGCGAGCCCTTGGCGGCCGCCCTCGCGACCGAACCCGCTCTCCTTGTAGCCGCCGAACGGCGAGCTCGGGTCGAACTTGTTGAACGTGTTGCCCCACACGACGCCAGCCTGCAGGCGCGTCGCCATCCAAAAAATCTTGGCGCCCTTGTCCGTCCAGATGCCGGCGGAGAGGCCGTACATCGTGTTGTTCGCCTTCTCGAGCGCCTCGTCGGGCGTGCGGAACGTCAGCACCGTCAGGACCGGACCGAAGATCTCCTCGCGCGCGATGCGCGACGACTGGCTCGCGCCGGTGAAGAACGTCGGCGGGAACCAGTAGCCCTTCGAGGGGAGCGCGCAAGGGGCGCTGAAGCGCTCGGCGCCCTCCTTTTCGCCGGAGGCGACGAGCTCTTTGATCCTCTCGAGCTGCATCTTCGAGTTGATCGCGCCGACGTCGGTGTTCTTGTCGAGCGGGTCGCCGACGCGCAGCGTCTGCAGGCGGTCCTTGAGCTTTCGCACGATCACGTCGTGCACGCTCTCTTCGACGAGCAGGCGCGAGCCGGCGCAGCAGACGTGGCCCTGGTTGAAGTAGATGCCGTTGACGATGCCCTCGACGGCCTGATCGAGCGACGCGTCCGCGAATACGATGTTCGCGGCCTTGCCGCCGAGCTCCAGCGTGAGGCGCTTGTTCGTGCCCGCGAGCGCGCGCTGGATGCGCTTGCCCACGCCCGTCGAGCCCGTGAAGGCGACCTTGTTCACGTCGGGGTGGCCCGCGACGGCCGCGCCCGTCTCGCCGGCGCCGGTGACGATGTTGACGACGCCCGGCGGCAGCTCCGCCTCTTCGAGGATCTTCGCGAGCAGGAGCGCGGTGAGCGGCGTCGTCTCCGCGGGCTTCAGCACGACGGTGTTGCCGCACGCGAGCGCGGGCGCGAGCTTCCACGCGGCCATGAGCAGCGGGAAGTTCCACGGGATGATTTGCCCGGCGACGCCGAGCGGACGGTGCCGGCGCCCGTGGAACGCGTAGTCGAGCTTGTCGGCCCAGCCCGCGTGGTAGAAAAAATGTGCGGCGGCGAGCGGGACGTCGACGTCGCGCGACTCTTTGATCGGCTTGCCGCCGTCCATCGACTCGACGATCGCGAGCTCGCGCGCCTTCTCCTGAATCGCGCGCGAGATGCGGAAGATGTACTTCGCGCGCTCGCTGCCCTTCATCTTGCTCCAGACCTTGTCGTAGGCCTGGCGCGCGGCCTTCACCGCGAGATCGACGTCGGCGGCGTTGCCTTCGGCGACCTCGGAGAGGACCTGCTCGGTCGACGGGCTGATCGTCTGAAAATACCGGCCGCTCTTCGGCGCGCGCCATTTCCCGCCGATGAACAGCTCGTAGCGCGGCTGGATCGTGACGTGATCGCTCGCCTCGGGCGCGGGCGCGTAGTCCCACGCGTGGCCGAAATCGAGCGCGACGCTCGGCGGCTCCTTGGCGAGGGCGGAGGGCTTGGCGGGCTTGGTGATTTGCTGGCTCATCTTGTTTGCGTTTGCGTTTGCGTTTGCCTTCGCGTTCGCGCGCGGCTCCGTCAGTCCTTCGAGAAATCTTCGCCGGCTTGGTAGTTCCCCGTGCGCTCCTTCTCGAGCTGCATGAGGACGTCGTTCAGGAGCGCGCTCGCGCCGAAGCGGAACAGATCGGGCGTGAGCCACGCGTCGCCGAGCGTCTCCTTCACGAGCACGAGGTAGTGAAGCGACTGCTTGGCGGTGCGGACGCCGCCGGCCGGCTTCATGCCGATCTTGCGGCCCGTCGCGTGGAAGTGGTCGCGGATCGCCTCGAGCATCACGAGCGTCACCGGCGGCGTCGCGGCAGGCTGGATTTTCCCAGTCGACGTCTTGATGAAGTCGCCGCCGGCGGCGATCGCGATCTCGCTCGCGCGGCGCACGACGTCGTAGCTCCCGAGCTCACCCGTCTCGAGGATCACTTTGAGGTGCGCGTCGCCGCACGCCTCCTTGGTCGCCGCGATCTCGTCGAAGACTTTCGCGACGTCGCCGGCCAGCATCGCCCCGCGATCGATGACCATGTCGATCTCGTCGGCGCCGAGCTCCACGGCGCGCCGCACGTCGTCGAGCTTCACCGAGAGCGGCGACTGGCCGGCGGGGAAGCTCGTCGCGACGCTCGCGACCTTGACGCCCGAGCCCGCGAGCGCGTGCTTCGCGGTGGGCACGTGGTTCGGGTACACGCAGATCGCCGCGCACGGGCCGATGCTCGGATCCTTGTCGAGCGGCACCAGCGCCTTGTTGCAAAGCGCGCGGACCTTGCCGGCGGTGTCCTTCCCCTCGAGGGTCGTCAGGTCCATCATCCGGACCGCGAGCCGGAGCCCGGCGACCTTCGTGGCCTTCTTGATGCTGCGCTTCGCGAGGGAAGCCGCCCGCTCCTCCACCGCGACCTGGTCGACGGGCGGAGGGGGCGAGTTGAAGAGCGGATAGACGGGCGCGCGCGGCGTCTCCACCGTCCGCGTGCCCGGGCCGTGCCCGCTGCCGTTCGATGTGCCGTTGGACGAGCTCACGCGGGCGAGCCTAGCGCATGGACGACAAAAAAGCCGCGTGAAACGCGGCTCTTCTGGTCTCTAGGCGAGCTCTAGGCGGCGAGCTCAGGGCGTCTTCGGCGGAGCGGCGTCCATCTTCGCGCGCTTGCGGCGGCGACGGGCGGCTTCCGCCTGCTTCTTCCGGCGCTTGACGCTCGGCTTCATGTAGTGGCGGCGCATCTTGAGCTCGCGGAGCACGCCCTCGGAGGCGAGCTTTCGCTTGAGCATCTTGATGGCGCGCTCGATTCCCCGGTCGCTGACGACGACCTCGAGGGGCTTGCACTGAATCGCATCACTCGGCATGGCTTCTCTCAGGGGTAGGGACTTCGCGGCCCGGGCTCTTAGCACTGGCTCCCGGTGCAATGCAACCCAAACGTAGCAGAATGGCGCGGGAAAACGCCCACGAATCGCGGAATGCCGCGCGATCCCGCTCGAAGCGGGATTTTCGCGCCTACTTGGCGCTCGCGCGCTTGCCTTCGCGCGCGAAGTACGTGGTCGCGCGCTTCTGGCCTTCCTTGATGATGCGCTTGGCGCTGAGCGCGTCGGCGATCGGGCGCGGGAGCTCCTTGGCCTCGAGGCTCAGCTTCGCGCGGATCTGCTCGGCGCGGAGGCCGCTCTGGTGCTTCTCGAGGAGCGCGACGATCTTGTCCACCACGCCCGCGATGTCGCCGGGGGAGCGGCGCGCGAGGCGGCCGCCCTTCTTCCCTTTGCCTTTGCCTTTGCCCGCGCCCTTCACCTTGAGCTTGCCGCCCTTGCCGGGCGCCGTCGCCTCCGCCTTCGACGCGGCGGCGGCGGCCCGGCGGCCGCGACCCCCGACGCGCGCGCCGGCCGCGGCGCCGCCCGTCTCCTGAAGAATTTCCTGGAGCGACGCTCCGCGGATGGCGTGAAGAACCGCCGTGGCGAACTCGGACGCCAGGTCATGGAGCGTGCGGCGAAGGTCGAGGGTCATGCGCCTTACTGACAGGAGCACGGGGAGACGTCAACGAGATAATAGGGAATCCTGCAATTCAGGACTCCGCCAATGCCAATGAAGGCCAATGAAGGCCAATGAAGAATGGGCGCAATGGCGGATTGCCGCGCTCCAACTACCGACTACGAACGCCGACGACGATGCCGGCGCGGGTCCGGGGATCTCCGGTACGCTGGTAGCTAGGGGCCGAGCGGCAGGCATGAGCGACCAGTCGACAGACGCGGATACGGACCCGCTTACGCTCACGCTCACGCTCGACGCGCGCGGCGAGCGGGTCGAGGGGTTCGACGACGGCTTCGAGACCTTCCTCGCGGCGACGCGCGGTCACGGCCCCGCGCGCGGCGAGGCGACGGCCGCGGTCTTCGGCCGCCATGCTCCCGTGATGCAGGTCGCGATCGCCAACGCGCTGCGCGAAGGGCGCGCGCTGGCGCTGCTCGAGGGCTGGGGCACGTCCCGCGGGCTCTACCGCGCCGACCTCGACGTCGACCTCCACGGGCGCGGGCCGGACGCGTCGATTCGCGTCGCACTCCGGCGGGTGGACGCACGCGACGCGCACGATCACGACGGACTGCTCGCGGACGCGCTCCTGCAGAACCTGACCGAGCTCATCGTCGTCGTCGACCCCGACCTCCTCGTGCGCGCGTGGAACGCGCCGCTCGCCGTCGCGGCCGCGACGCTCCTTGGAAGGCCGCTCGCCGTCGGCGATTCGATGAAGGACCTCGTTGCGCCCGAGAGCCTCCGCGCGTGGGAGGCCTTCTGCGCCCGGGCGCTGCGCGGGGAGAGCTTCGTCGACGATCACGCCATGACCCTCACCATCGGCCTCGCCCGCACCTACGAGCTGTCGTTCAACCCGATCCGCGATCCGCGCGGCGCGATTCGCGGCGCGCTGGTCATCGGGCGCAACGTCACCGATCTGCGCGCCGAGATCGCCGCCGAAGCGCGGCGGGCGCAAATGAAGCGCGCGATCCTCGATGCGATACCCGACGCGATCATCGTCTTCGCGCGCGACGGCACGATCCTCGATTTCAAGGGATCACGCGACGTCCCGTGGCTCCGCGCCGATGAGCAGATTATCGGCAAGAACCTGCGCGACATGACGCACTTCGACATCCACCTCGTGCTCGACGCGCTCGAGCGCGCCTTCGCGGAGAGGGAAACGGTGCAGCTCGAATACGGGTCGACCGTCCGCGGCGTCACGCGCGCGCGCACCGCGGCGCTTCGCGCCATCGGTGAGGATGAGGCCATCATCATCATCCGCGACATCACCGAGCAGCGTGAGGCGGCGCGGCGCCTCGCGTTCGCCAACCGCATGGCGTCGTTGGGAACGCTCGCGGCGGGCGTCGCCCACGAGCTGAACAACCCGCTCACCTACGTCGCCGCGAACCTCGATCACATGCTCCGCAACGAGAAGCTCACGACCGACGGCGAGGGTGCGCTCGCCGACGCGCTCGAGGGCCTCGAGCGGATGCGCTTGATCGTCGCGAACCTGAGGACCTTTTCGCACCCCAACGACGAGCCCGGCGCGGTGGCCAATCTCGCGAAGGTCGTGGCGGACGCCGTGCGCCTCACCAAGAGCGAGGTCCTCACACGCTCGACGCTCGACGTGCAGGCGGCCGCGCCCGTCCTCGTGCGCGGCTCCGAGTCCCGGCTGACGCAGGTCGTCGTGAACCTCCTGCTCAACGCCGTGCACGGGCTCACGCCTCCCATCGCGAAGAACGTCGTGCGCGTGCGCGTCGTCGTCCTTCCAGAGGGGCGCGCCGCCGTGGAGGTCGAAGACAACGGCCCTGGCGTCCCCGCGGCGATCCGCGAGCGCATCTTCGATCCGTTCTTCACGACCAAGCCCGTCGGCGAGGGGACAGGCCTCGGCCTCGCCATCGCGCAGCAGATCGTGCGCGGCGCGGGCGGCGAGCTCGCGCTCGCGAGCGCGCCCGGCGAGGGGGCGCTCTTCCGCGCGGCGCTGCCCCTCGCCGAGGCGAGGCCCCTCACGCGCTGGCCGCCCTCGGCGACCGCGCGCATCTTGCTCGTCGACGACGAGCCATCCGTGCGCGCCGGCCTCTCGCGCCTGCTCTCGCGGTGGAGCGTCACGGCGGTCGGGAGCGTGAGCGAGGCGCTCGTCCTGCTCGAGGAGGGCGACTTCGATCTGATCCTGACCGACGTGAAGATGCCGGGCGTCGGCGGCGTCGAGCTCTTCTTGCAAGTCGCCGCGAGGTGGCCGGACCGCCGGCACCGCGTCGTTCTCATGACCGGCGGCCTCCTCGACATCGAGCACCACTCCGCGCTCGGCCCGAACAAGCCGCCCGTCCTGCAGAAGCCGTTCACGGCGCAGTCGGTGGAGCGCTGCCTCGCCGAGGCCCGCGCGGCGGGCCCCGCCTGATCCAGCGCGCGGCGGAGCGCATCGCGAGACTCGCTCGGCGTCGCCTCTCACCGAACGACGCGCGCGCCCGGCGACGGGAGAGAATTGATACGCGGTACCGAAGATCGGACTTGAACCGATACGAGGGGTTGCCTCGGCGGATTTTGAAAGGGGTCACCCCTCCCGAGGGGGTGCCTGGCGACGTCGAGGCGTCCGAAGGTCGCGCGCTTGCGGAACCGGAGCGACCTGAGACAACCCTCGCGGAGGCGCCGAGACGCGCCGAGACGGGCGCGGTGCTGGTCGCGGCTGCGGCGCTTGGGTTCCTCGACTGCGGGGACGTGGACGCGGCCCGAAGACTGCTGCGTGAGTTCATTTCGGGACGGTCGCGGTAGACGGGCGAGCGCGCCGCCGGCGCGGCGTCGGGCCGTAGACCGTGACGGCCACCTCGCCTCGCAACTGGGCCACGAGCGCGAGGGTCGGCGCCTTGATCACCGCTTCGTAGCGGTCCCCCGCCGCGGCCTCGATGCCGATGTTGAACTGGCGTTGCGAAGCGTGGTCCCACAGCAGCTTCGCGGGGGCCGGGAGCGCGAGGACGAGTGCGGCGAAGCGCGCGATGCACGCGTCGGGATTCGCGTAGCGCTGCTCGCTCAGCTCCAACGACACGTAGTGGAACCCTCGCTCCTTGCGCGAATGGATCTCCACGACCCTCGTGCCTAGCCTCGCGACGAGCGGCGCGAGGTCGTCTCTGGACTTGAGGTCGAGGTCAACATTCAGGAAGCGGATCCCCACGGTCATCTCGCTGGAGAACGGTTAGCCTACGCCCCGAGCCCCGTCGACACTCGCGCGTGCCCGCGAAGCCCACGGCGATTCGCGGTCATAGCGCGGCGCCCGCCGTGGCGCTTCCGGCGTAGGCCGAAACCGCGTTCGCGAAGCCCACCGGCGGTGGGTCATCGGACTAGGATGGCCCGATGCGAGTGGACATCTCGGCGGCCCTCGCGCACCGCCCCCCCTCCTGCGCATGTTGCATGGCACCCGACGCGGAGCGGGAGGTCGAGGTCTCCTTCACCAAGGTTCGTGGCACGCGCGTCGTGCGCGGAACCTCGCACTCATGGAGCTTTCCCGTCTGCGTCGCCTGTGACGCCCACGTCACCGCCGCGGGCAAGGCGACCGAGCGCCTCATGATGGTGCTCTTCCCCGGGCTCATCCTCGCACTGCTCCTGGGGTTCGTCTTGGCGGCAAGCACGGCGATCAACATCGCGCTCGGCAGTGGTGTGATTGGGGTCGCCCTCTTCGTCATCACCAGGGCGTCGGCGGCGCAGTTGCGTTCACCGGAGTGCACGAGCACAGAGGCGCCCGTCCGCATGCTCGGCTGGCACGGCTCGATGACGTCGTTCGACTTCGCGCACGAAGCCTACGCGACCGAGTTCATGAGCCAGAACGCGGCCAAGCTCGTGAACGTGTCTGCGGACGTCCGCGAAGTGCTGCGGGCGAAGGAAGCCGAGGCGCTAGCTGCGGCGGAGGCCTCGCTCGCCGAGGAGCGGCTTCATGCGGAGCAAGACCTCTTCGCCGCGACCGTGACGAAGGTCGAGGCGGCGAAGGGGCCGGCCGGGCGACGGGCGGCACTGGAGACAGGGCTCCGAAAGCTCGCCTCGGACGACCTTCGCCAGCGGCTCGCTCTTGGGGCCGCCCGCATTGGCGTGCGTGCCGCACTGGACAAGGCCGACTCCCTCAAGTCAGCCGCGGCGAAGCTCCGCACGCTGCGCGAGGCGCTGGAGGAGTTGCGGAGCAGCTCCATCACGGACGACTTGCAGGGACCCGAGGCAGTGAAGCTTGAGCAAGCGATCGCCGAGATCGAGCGAGCGAGCGGCACCTGACCGTGAAGTGGTTTTAGTCGCGAGCGTCTCCCTGGCGAACGGCCGCACCGAAGCGTGGGTCACCGATCACACCGGCCACAAGAGCAGCTCGATGGTGCACCGCTACAAGCGCGCCGCCCGCACCGCCGCGGAGCTGGAGTTGGGATCGCTCGCGCCCCTCGACCAAGCCATCCCGGAGCTACGACCGGCGAAGCCCACCGGCGGTGGTGGTGGCGGTGGTGACGGTGACGTCGCGAAGGTGTCCGAGACACGCGCCACGTCCACCCGAGACGACCAAACCTGTCTCGGAACCTGTCTCAGCGAGTCCGCTGCACTCCCGTCCGAGGGGTCGACATCGGACGAATCGCCTGTGATTACGCGGTACCGAAGATCGGACTTGAACCGATACGAGGGGTTGCCTCGGCGGATTTTGAATCCGCTGCGTCTACCATTCCGCCACTTCGGCTCGCCCCGCGCGCGGGACGGGTCACTCCTACCACAAGAGGGCGGGCGTGGTCAGCGGCGGAGCATCGACACGACGCCGTAGATCGCGGCGGCGACGGCGATGAGCGTCAGGACGCCGAAGAACGCCGCTACCCCCGCGCCTGCGCCGGGAACCGTCGTCATGCCGGCCGGCGGCGTCGCCGGCGGCGGCGGCGTGCGCGGCGGCGTCGGGCTGTGGACGACGTCGCCAGTCACCGCGCCGAACGGCGCCGCCGCCGTTCGCTTGATGCGATCGAGCTCGCCCGTGGAGATGCCCCCCTGCGCCGTCGCCTGCTGACGGGCGGCCATCTCCGGATCGCGCAGCGTCACCGCCGGCCCGGAGAAGAGCTGCGAGACCTCGAGGCTGAGCATCCGTTGCGGAGCCGGCGCCGGCACGGTGGACGCGCCGAAGCGTGGCGCCTGCGCCGACACCAGCGGCTCGGGCGGCGCGGGCTTGTCGTGCGCGCTCGCATCGGCCATCCACGTCGCCTGCCGCTCGCGCTCGCTGCGGAAGAGCGCCTGCATCACCTCGGAGACGGTCGCCGGCCCGATCGCCTGACCGCCCGCGCGCACGAAGGCGTCGAGGTCGGTGGCGAGATCGGCGGCCGTCGGATAGCGATCAGCAGGGTTCTTGGCGAGCGCGCGCTTCAGCACCCGCCAGAGCGCCGGCGGGTAGCCCTCCACCATCGTCGTCGGATCGGGCACGTGCGCCGAGTAGACGCGCTTGAGCGTCTCGACGTCGTCGGCGCCCTTGAAGAGGCGGCGATCGGTCGTCACCTCCCAGAGCGACGTCGCGAGCGCGAAGATGTCGCTCCGTCGATCGAGCGGCTTTCCCACCGCCTGCTCGGGCGACATGTACGCGAGCTTGCCTTTGACGACGCCGGCCGCCGTCTGCGACAGGCGCCCGATCGCCTTGGCGAGACCGAAGTCGATGATCTTCACCTCGCCGCCGTACGTGACGAAGATGTTGCTCGCGTTGACGTCGCGGTGCACGAGGTTCGACGGCCTGCCGTCCGGGCTCGTGAGCTCGTGGGCGTGGTGGAGGCCAAGCGCCCCGAGCGCGCCGACGTACGCGGCGACGTCGTACCGCAGGCGCACGCCGGCGACGCGGCACGCGTTCCACACGTGCCAGAGCGACTGCCCGAAGAGCAGCTCCATCGCGAGGAACAGGCGCGCGCCCTCGCTCCCGAGCTCGTAGACGCGGACGACGTTCGGGTGGTTGAGGCGCGAGACGATCTTCGACTCGTCGAGGAACATGTTCACGAAGTCATGGCTCAGCGCGTACTCGTCCTTGATCACCTTGAGCGCGACGACGCGATCGCCTTGCCCGTCGCGCGCGCGCTCGTGGCCGAGGTACACGGTCGCCATGCCGCCCTCGCCGATCTTCGCCCGCACTTCGTACTTGCCGAGGCGAGAGGGCATCGCGTTCGGCGGTCTCGGCGGGCTCGGAGTCATGTCAGGGTGACATTAACACCGAAGCCCCCGCGCCTGCACGTGGGCGCGCACGGCGCGCCGATCGAGGGTAGCCTCGTCGGCATGCGGAACGCTTCGTTCGCGGGGGCCACCTTCGCGCTGCTGCTCGCGCCGGGACTCGTCTTCGGGGGCTGCAAGGACAAGGGAAAAGAGAGCGCGGCGCGCGCGCAGGAGAACGTGACGGCGCTCGTCCTGCTCGCGCAGAAGGACGTGGAGGAGGTCGAGCGCGGGCTGCCCGAGGGGGCCAAGCGCATGGCGCCCCTCGTCGACAAGCGCGAGCCGCTCGAGCCGCCGGTCGTCCGCCAGCGCCTGCAGAAGACGCGGCGCGAGGTGCCGGATTTGAACGTCGCCAAGTCGACCTTCTTCGCCCTGGCCGACGAGAAGGGCGTCGCCGTCCGCAACGATCTGGAGGTCGACACGATGGCCGGGCAGAACCTCGCCCAGACGTTCCCCGACCTCACCAAGGCGCTCGGCGGCGCTTACGTCGAGACGACCGGCGCGTTCGCCGGCGCGACCGGGCCGCAGGGACCTGACCGCGACTGGATCGCGGCGGCGCCGATCGCGCGCTCGGACGGCTCCATCGGCGGCATGCTCTTGACCGGCTGGACGTACCGCCGATTCGCCTACCACCTGCAAGAGCAGCTGAAGCACGATCTCGGCGAGGCGCTGCTCAAGGCAAAGGACACCGGCAAGCTGCCCGTCCTCTACGTCGCGCTCTTCGACAAGAGCGGCGTCTACGCGGCGATGCAGACGCCGCAGGTGAACGAGAAGGCGCTCGCCGGCGAAAACCTCGCAGACAAAACCGCCAGCGGGGGCGTCCAGGGGGTCGTCACGATCACCGAACGCGAGTTCGGGTACGCCGCCGCGCGCGCGCCGAAGCTCGGCGCCGACGTGGGCATCGTGGTTCTGAGGAGCGAGATCTGACGACATCCCTCCGGACCGCTGAAATGGACCGCGAGCGATGATACGGTGACGCCGTGAGCGATGACTGGTCGCACCTCCAACGGTGCATCGATGTTCGACGGGCCGACGTGGCGCGGGCGGTCGTGTCACGCGAGGACTGCACCTCCTTCCTCGCGCACATGTCCGCCATCAGCCGGCCGCAGAGCGGCGCGCCGCTCGTCCTCCTCTTGTTCGCGCGGATGGCGACGCATGATTGCGCGTGGCTCGAGGGTGGTCTTTGCGTGGACGTCGCGCCGCAAGGGGAAAACACCTCGTTCGACGTGCTGCAGGACCTGGGCGTGGGCCTCCGCGAGCGCATCCTCCCGCGCAGCACGATGGGAGCGCCGATCGACGAGTTCGACCGCGCCATCCGCCGCATCCCGACGATGATCGCGCCGCTCACCGTCGAGCGCGCGCGCGGCCAACTGCAACTGACGGCGTCGAGCACGGTGCGCCGCGCGAGCGAGCCCGCGCCCGCGTCGATCGCGGAGGTCGACTCGGCGTTCCTTCTCATGCCGCCGACGCCCGGCTTCGCGTTCGCGCCCCCGGGCCAGGCGCTGCTCCGCAAGAAGCGCCCCTGACCCTAGTGAGGGCGGGCCTACTTCTCCGCCGGCGCGACGTCCCCCGCCCGACCGAA
>JAYVXL010000564.1:0-4686 GCA_043785185.1 Myxococcales bacterium | reverse complement strand
ACGCCGAGCAGCTCGCAGATCGTCGGCGCGAGGTCGAGCGCGCCGCGCCGCGTGTCCACGTGCCTCGGCGTCACGCCCGGCACGTAGACGAGCAGCGGCACGCGCACGAGCATCTCCCACAGCTCGAAGCCGTGCGCGTAGTGGTTGTGCTCGCCCAACCCCTCGCCGTGATCGGCGCTCACGATGATCGCGGTGCGCTCGCCCCACGGTTTACTCGCCACGAGCTCGAGCAGCTTGCCGATGTACTTGTCGGTGAACGTCACCTCGCCGTCGTACTGATCGCGGCGCAGGCGCCCCCACGACGGGATCTCCGGCTCGTGCGGCAGGTACTGGTCGTGCGGGTCGAGGAAGTGAAACCACGCGAAGAAGCGCGCGTCGGGCGCCTCGAGCGCGGGGTCGGAGAGGAGCTTCTCGGCGAGCTTCTCGTGCTGCGGCGCGGTGATGTTCTTGTCGGTCGTGTTGTCGAACGAGAGGTTCGGCACGAGCTCCCATTTGTCGAAGCCCTGTTGGAATCCGCCGTCCTTGAAGTACGCGTGCGCGTGCGCGCCGATCGTGCGGATGCCGGCCTTCTGCAGGAGCTCCGGGAAAAAGACGTTGTCCTTGTGGTACGTCCCGAAGAAAAAGCCGTCGCGTCGGAGCTCGCCCGGGAGCTTGCCGGCCAAGAGGCCGCCGAGGCTCATCGACGTGTACGACGACACCGCGTACGCCCGCGTGAAGTCCACGCTCTTGGCCTCGAGGGCGGTGAGGTTCGGCGCGATGGGGCGCGGGTAGCCGGCCCACGGCATGTCCCAGCGGAGGCTGTCGATCGTGATGAGCAGCACGTTGAGGTTCGGCGGCGGCCCCGCGGGCGGCGCGTTGCCCGCGCGCGCGGAGGCGCCTGGCGGCGGCGCGCTGGCGTCCGCCCCGAACGGCGACGCGGAGGCGGCGCTCCCCTGCCCGCCCGCGGCCGCGTCCGGCGGCGTCACGACCGCAGCGTCCGCGGCGCCGGCGCCCTTCCGCTTCAACCGATCGAGCCACGAGCAGCCGACCTCTGCGCCGCACAAGGCGAGCAGCGCGGCTGCCGCGAAGAGCCTCGCGCGCCGGGTCACTAGTTCGAGAGGAAGATGCGCACGAAGCCGGTCGACTTACCCCCGAACGGCGCGAGCGTCGCGCTCGTATAGGTGGCGGTGCCCGACCCGCTCTCGGCCGTCAGGTCCTTGTCCACCGGGAACGCCTTCATCTTGCACGTGGGGTGCTTCGCGGTGACGACGACGGGCTTGCCGGGCGGCAGGTTGTAGATCGCCGCGTGCGGGAACGAGTCGGTCTGCGCCGACGCCAGGCCCGCGGACGGGAAGCCGTTGTTGAAGTAGATGAGCCGGGCCGTCGTCGTCGGCCCCCCATCGGCGCCGAAGCCCGGCTTGCCATCGACGGTGAAGTCGAACGTCGCCCCGCCCTCATCCGGGCAGCCCTGCTTCTCGAGCGCGACGCTGACGATGCCGCCGCCGGGTTCGTAGCCTTGGAACGTTCCGACGAGGAGCGTGACGGTGCTCTCGGAGGGGAGCTTCGTCTTGCCGAGGTTGAAGGTCGCCTTCGGCAAGATCTCCTGCTCCTGGAGCGTGTAGTACGCAGGCGCGGTCACCTTCATGCTGAACGCGACGCCCGGGTCGAGCGCCATCGAGTACTGGCCCTTGCTGTCCGTCGTCGCCGATTTCGCGCCGGAGGTGACCGTCGCGCCGACGACGGGCTTGTTCGACGTGAGATCGACGATCGTGCCCGTCTGCACGATCGCGCCGGGGGGCGCGTCGATCGGGGCCGGGCCGTCGGTGACGCCGCCGCCGTCGCTCGCGAGGAGCGGCGGCGGATTCACGTCTCCGGCCCCGCACGCGACGAAGGCGGCGGTGGCGGCAGTGGCGAGGAGCGCGGGCAGAGCAAGTCGAAGCATGAAGGCCTCCATCAAGAACCTGAGGGAGAGCGTACCACGGCTCACCCGTCGATCGAGATGCCGAGCTTCTCGCGGACCGCGAAGTAGTCCTCGCTCACGCTGAACAGGACGATCTCCTTCATGCGCTCCTTCGTCGGGATGCTCGCGGCGTCCTCGGTCGCGCGGATGACCTCGGTGGCCATCTGCAGGTCGTGGGCGAGGAGGAAGCCGGCGCGGTCGGCCGTCAAGTCGATCCCCGCGACCCACTTCTTCAGATCGAGCTGGCTGCCCGCCTGGAGGAGCTTCGAGACGGCGCTCGCGAGCATCTCCTTCTGCACGCCCTGGAAGTCCGGCGCCATCGCGGCCATCGCCTCGGCGACCTGGCCTTGCAGGTCCGGCGTCACCGGGAAGTGCGGGACGCTCATCTTGATGGCCGCGAAGAGCCACGCCTTCAGGCCGGTGCCGGTCGGGACGAGGTGGCGGACGTAGAAGCCGGGGCGGAAGTACGCCATGTGACGACCGGCGACGAACGCCATCGACTGCGTCGGCACCGCGCCCGCGAACGCCGCGCGCCCGATGACGATGGCCGGCGTGTGCGCGTGGAGGAAGCCGAGCGCGGACGGGTCGTTGGTGTTCTGGAACACGAGCGGCGCGGGCATGCCGAGCGCGCCCTTGACGTAGTGGAGCGTCTGGCTGACCGGGTACGGGTGAAGCGACGTGTCGATCGCGTAGCGCGGGTCGTAGCCCATCGCCTCGATCGGCTGCGTGCGCGCGCGGATGATCGTCGGCTGGATGATCGCGAAGATGCGCGTCAGCAGCGGGTCGGTGTCCTGGTGCGTGAGGCGCGACCACTCGTCCTCGCCCATCGGCGTCTGCGCCGGCGCGGCGTTGTCCGCGCGGTGGCGCTTGAAGAAGCGCTCCTCGTCGGGCTCGGCGAGGTTCAGCACGCTGAGCGCCTGGCACAGGCACCACGCGCTGTCCGCGCGCTTGGCCTCGGTGAACAGGCGCCGCAGGAGCTTGTAGCTCTCCACGCGGTAGGGGTTGCGCCGCAAGATCGTCGCCTGCGCGCGCACGGCTTTGTCGAGGTACTGCGTCACGTCGGACGCGTAGAGCTCGGCGAGCGTGTCCATGCGCTCGCGGTTCTCCGGGTCGAACGCGTGCGCCGCCTCGTACGCGTCGATCGCCATCTCCGGCTCGTTCAGGAACTTGCGGTAGATCTCCGCGAGCCGGTCGAGGATCAGCGTGATCTTCTCGCGGTCCTCGGCGGCCTTGGCGTGCTCGAGCTGCACGTTGAGGAGCTTCTCGACGCCGTCGTGATCGCCCTTCCCGGTCTTGAGCTCGATGAGCTCGTCGAGCGCGCGCAGGAGGTTCGCGTCGTAGCCGAGCGCCCTCTCGTAGAACAGGATCGCCTGGTCGACGTCGCCGAGCTGCTTCTGCGAGACGATGGCGGCCGTGTGCATGTACTTCGCGCGCTGCTTCGGGTCCTCGACGAAATCGCCGAGGCGCGTGACGACCTCGATGAGCTTCGCCCAGTCCTTCTCCTCGGAGTAGAGCTGCATCAGCTTGGTGAGCAGCTTGCGATCGTCGGGCTTCTCTTCGAGCGCGGCGGCGTACGTCTTCTGCGCGCGCGCCTTGTCGCCGAGCTTCTGGAACTCGACCTCCGCGATCTCGAGCAAGAGCTCGAAGCGCTCCTGGCCGCTCGCGACCTCGAGGCGCTGGCGCTTGGTGCGCACGACCTCGTCCCATAGGCCCTTCTCTTCGTACACCCGCGCGAGCGCGCGCAGGGGCATCGGGTTGGCAGGGTCGAGGTCCGCCGCGTCGCGCAGCGGCTTCATCGCGCCCTCGACGTCGCCGCTCTTGCGCGCGGCCTCGCCGAGCTTGTAGAGCGCGTCGGCGCGCGCGGTGAGCGAGAGATCGCGGCCGTACTTGGCGAGCAGCGCCTCGTACATCTTGTGCGCGGCCTTGGGGTCGCCGTGATCGAAGACGACCTGCGCGGCGCGGCCGAGCGCCTCGGGCTCCTCCGGCGCGAGCTTCTGGAACGCGTCGACGGCCGCGGACATCTTCGGGTGGTTGATCGGCGCGATCTCGGGCTTGCTTCCGCGCTGGCTCTGCGGCGCGCCGTCCGCGCCGAGCGCGCCGGCAGCTGCCGAGGGCGGCGGCAGGATCGAGTTGCTCGTCTTGCCGAGCGACTCCATGTACTGCACCACCATCCGCACGGCGTCCGCGTGCGCGAAGACCTGCGCGCGCCCGATGAGCGACTCGTAGTGCTTGCTCGCCTCGAGGAAGCGGCCCGCGTCGAACGCGAGGTCGCCTAGGACGAGCAGCGCGTCGGCGTTGGTGCCGTCGAGATCGATCGCGCGCTTGGCGGCCTGCTCGGCCTTCTGCGGATCTTCGAGGCGCGTCATCTGCACCTTTGCGATCTCCGCGAAGAGGCGCGCCTTGGCGAGATCGCCCTCGGCGAAGCCGAGCTCCTTCTCGATGAGCGAGACCACGCTCACCGCGTCGCCGCGGTGCTCGTACGCCTTGCGGAGCGCGGCGCTGGCGCCGCCGTCCTTCGGGTTCGCGTCGAGGGCGGCCTTGTAGCGCTCGATGGCGCCGTCCTTGTCGCCGCGCGCGTCGAGCAGGCGCGCCGCGCGGCACCACTGCTCGGCCTTTGCCTCGGGCGTCGCGGCCTTGAGCGCGAGCGCCTCGATGGCGGAGAGCGCCGCGTGCGAGTCGCCGGCGACCTCGCGCAGGTGCGCGAGGGCTTCGAGCGCGGCGGGGTGGCCGGGCGAGCGCTCGAGCAC
>JAYVXL010000563.1:0-4686 GCA_043785185.1 Myxococcales bacterium | reverse complement strand
CGCTCAACTGACGCGCGCGCCGCGCCGCGCCACGATAAGCGGGCGCGCGGGCACGGCGAGTGTGTGGAAGAGGTCTTCGCGTGAGACCGGATATTTTTCGTGCGCCCCTGGGCGGCTCGCGCCTCGGAGGGAAATCGCTATTCTTTGAGCCATGCGGTTCCTCGCCCTTCCTCTGGTCCTCGTCTCGGTCCCCGTGCTCCTCGCGGCGGCCTGCGGAGGATCCGGGAACGGTTCCGGCTTCCCCGACGGCACCAGCGGCGCGAGCGGAGGCAGCAGCGGCGCCAGCGGAGGCAGCAGCGGCGCGAGCAGCGGCTCGCTCTTCGGGGACGGCGGCTCGAGCGGCTCGAGCGGCGCGAGCAGCAGCGGCGGGCCGTGCTCGGGCATCCAGTGCAACATCCACCAGTGCGCCGGCGGCAAGCACACGACCCTGAGCGGACAGGTCTTCGACCCGGCCGGTCAGAACCCGCTCTACAACGTCGTCGTCTACGTCCCGAACGGGACCCCGAAGCCGTTCACCGATCACGCGACGTGCGACAAGTGCGACGCGCTCTACACCGGCAACCCGATCGCCGCGGCCCTGACGGGCGCCGACGGCAAATTCACCATCAAGGACGTGCCCGATGGCACCAACGTCCCCGTCGTCATCCAGGTCGGCAAGTGGCGCAAGCAGGTCGTGCTCCCGACGGTCACGCAGTGCGCCGACACGCCGCTTCCGAAAGCGATGACGACGCTGCCGAGCAAGCACGGCCCGAACAACGACATGCCCAAGATCGCCGTCTCGACCGGCGGCGCCGATTCGATCGAGTGCCTGCTCCGACGCATCGGCATCGACGACAGCGAGTTCGCCCCCGGCGGCACCGACAACCAGCGCGTTCACCTTTTCCAGGGGCTCGACGACTCCGGCGGCCAGAGGGCGCCGGCGTTCGACGGGGGCATGCCCTCGAGCTACTCGAACCTCCTGACGTCGACGACGCAGCTCCTCAACTACGACATCCTCATCCTGTCGTGCGAGGGCGACGAAAACGGCGGGTCGAAGGACAACCTCATCAAGGGCCTGACCGACTACGCCGACCAAGGCGGCCGCGTGTTCGCGTCGCACTTCCACTACTACTGGTTCAACACCAGCCCGGTGTGGAACCCGACGGCGTCGTGGACGCCGGGGAGCAACGACATCGGCGAGATCAACGGCGCGATCAATACGACGTTCCAGAAGGGCATCGACTTCAAGGCGTGGCTGGGCAACGTCGGCGCGCTGAACAACGGCCTCCTCAACATCAAGGCCGCCAGGCACAACGCCGACGTCAACGCCGCCAACCCGATGAGCCAGCCGTGGATCACCGTGAACGGCGGCGGCGACGCGACGGAGTACTTCACGTTCAACACGCCCATCGGCAAGGCCGCGGACCAGCAGTGCGGCCGCGCCGTCTACAGCGATCTCCACGTCGGCGCCGCGTCGAACGACTACGGCGGCGGCGGCGGCACGACGGCGGGCGGGAAGTTCCCGAGCGGCTGCACGAACGGCCCGCTCCAGCCGCAAGAGAAGGCGCTCGAGTTCATGCTGTTCGACCTGTCGTCCTGCGTGACGCCGGACAACCAGCCGCCGGCGCCGCCGCCGATTCCTGTCGTCAAATAAGGCGTGCGGCGGCGGCGTGATCGCAGCGATGGCGTCGCCTCACTTCGGGCCGGGCACCGGCGTCGTGCCGAGCGGCACTGCGCCGGTCGCCACCCACGTGAAGTCGTCGACGAGGACCGTCGAGTCGTACTGACCGTTGCCGGCGTCCCAGATCGCGAAGCGCACCTTGATGATCGAGCCGCCCTGCGCCGGCGCCTGGGTCTTCAGCCAGCGCGTCGCGCCGGCGGGCCCCGTCGCGCCGTGCCACGTGTCGAAGCCGGTGCCCGCCAAGTCCGCGAGGCCGAGCGGGCAGTACGGGCTCGGTGTCGCGGGGCACGCGCCGCCGCCGGACTTGCAGTGCGTCGCGAAGCGCTGCGGCGTCGCCGGATCGCACGTGTCGAAGAAGCCGACGTTCACGCTCACCGGGTGTTTGTTCCCGTCGAACGAGACGTTGCCGAACGAGGAGCCCGTCGGGACGTACGCGCCGGCGGGCGGCGGCGACACGAGCGCGACGAATTGGTCGTTATAGCCGTTCTTGTCGCAGACCCAGTCGGGGAACTCGAACGAGTGGAACTTGAAGCTGAACGCGTAGCCGGTGGCGTTGGTCGGTACACGGATGGAGAGCTCGAGGGCGACGTCGTCGGCGATCTTTTGCGTCGGCGGGCACGCGGGGTCGTCCTGCGGGAAGCCGGTCGGCGCCGTCGCCGTCGCGTTGATCTGGCAGCTGATGCTGCCGCACGCGCCGGGCTGGCCGATCGCGCGCGCGTGGCCGCTCGAGAGGGCGAGCATGCTCTGGCCGCCCTGCGGGTGAACGCCCGTGCCCCACGAAGACTGGAGTCCCACCTGAAGACCCGGGCTCGCGAACGCCGTCCCGTCGGCGCGCACGTACGCGGCGGAGACGACGCCGTAGCGACGGTCGGTCGCCGTCGCCGTCTGGCATAGCTCGACGGCCTTCGCGGCGTCGTTCGCGTCGCCGCTCGCGAGCGCGAGGCCCGTGTCGCACGCCTTCGCCGAATCGCCGGCCTTCCCCGAGCAGTCCTCGTCGCCCCACGTAGGCACGCCGGCTTCCGGCGTGTGGAGGACGTCGATCGCGCCGGGGTTCACGTTCGGGTCGCAGTCGTTGCAGTCGCCTTGGCTCGTCGACCAGCCGTCCTTGTCGTTGTCGGCCGAGGGGTCGGTGACGTGGCAGGTGCCGGGCGTGCTCGCGTCCGAGCCCGGCCCGAAGTCCGGGCCGCCGCCGCTCGCGCCGCTCGCGCCGCTGCTGCCGCCGCCCGCGCCCGCACCGCTGGTGCCGCTCGACCCTTCGCCGAAGCCGCTCTTGCTGCCGCTCGTGCCGCAGCCGATTGCGATGAGGACGACTCCACCGAGAGCTCGCACGTTGGAACGCATAGCCGTCTCCGTCCTGCGCGCCGCGGGACGTCGCCGCGCGCGAACACGGGATAGCACGTGCTGCGGCGGCGGACCGTGACTTCTCGGCGACGCAAGCGCGTGCAAGGCGCGGGACGAACGCGTACCTTACGGCCCTCGCGAAGGAGATTCGAATGGGGGTCACGAAGAAGGTGAGCGCGCGCCGCAGGGCTTCAGCTTCAGCTTCAGCTTCCGCTTCGCGCTCGCCGCGCGCGACGCGAACGCTCGTCCTCGTCGCCACCCGCAAGGGCGCGTGGATGTTCGACGCCGACGGCGCGCGCAAAGCGTGGCGCGTCAACGGGCCGCATTTCCTCGGCCACGTGATCAGTCACCTCGTCCTCGACCCGCGTGACGGCCGCACGCTGCTCGCCGCGGCGAAGACCGGGCACCTTGGCCCCACGATTTTCCGCTCGACCGATCGCGGTCGCGCGTGGAAGGAGGCCGCACGGCCGCCGGCGTTCCCCAAGGCGAGCGAAGCGGACGGGAGCTCGAAGGGGCGCGCCGTCGATCACACGTTCTGGCTCACGCCGGGCCACGCGTCGGAGCCGGGCGTCTGGTATGCGGGCACGTCGCCGCAGGGCCTGTTCCGCTCCGAGGACGGCGGCGTGACCTGGGAGTCCGTCCGCGGCTTCAACGACGACCCGGGGTTTCAGAAGCGCATGGGCGGCGCGCAGGACGGCACGCCCGACGGCCCGAAGCTGCACTCGGTGCTCGTGGACCCGCGCGACGCCGCGCACCTCTACCTCGGCATGTCGAGCGGCGGCTTCCACGAGTCGGCGGATCGCGGCGCGACCTGGACGCCGCTCTCGGAGGGCATGGAGGTCGTCGGCGGCTTCGACGCGTCGAACCTCGCGTTCCACGATCCGCACTGCGTGCGCCTCTGCCCGAGCAACCCCGACCGCCTCTACCAGCAGAACCACTGCGGCATCTACCGCCTCGACCGGCCGGGCAGGACGTGGACGCGCATCGGCAAGACGATGCCGAAGCGGGTCGGGGACGTCGGCTTCCCGATGGTCGTGCACCCGCGCGACGCCGACGTCGCGTGGGTCTTCCCGATGGACGGCACGTCGGTGTGGCCGCGCACGAGCCCTGGCGGCGCGCCCGCGCTCTTCGTCACGCGCAACGCCGGCAAGACGTGGCGCCGACAGGACCGCGGCCTCCCGACGGGTCAGGCGTGGTGGACGGTGAAGCGCCAAGCGATGGCGGCCGACGCGCGCGACCCGGTGGGCCTCTACTTCGGCACGACGAGCGGTGAGGTCTGGGCGACGCGCGACGAGGGCGCGCGCTTCTCGCGGATCGCCAGCCATTTGCCGGAGATTTACGCCGTCGAGGTCGCCGAGGTGCCGGCGTGAAGGTTCACATCCCGAGCCCGCTCGTCTCGTACACGCGAGCGCGCGAGGTCGAGGCGCTCGGCGCGACGCTGGCCGAGGTGCTGGCGGATCTCGACGCGCGCTACCCGGGGTTCCGCTTCCGCGTCGTCGACGAGCAGGACCGCCTTCGCGCCCACGTGCGCTTCTTCGTCAACGGCGAGCAGGTCTTCGAGCTCGCGCGGGCGCTCGCGCCGAGCGACGAGGTCACGCTCGTCCAGGCGCTCAGCGGCGGCTGAGCGAGCCGACTGCGTCGCGGGTCTCGGCGCGCGCGGGCGGCTCAGCCCCCGACGAGGACGT
>JAYVXL010000562.1:0-4690 GCA_043785185.1 Myxococcales bacterium | reverse complement strand
CCTCTTTCGCTCGACCGCGTCGCGCGCCGCGCGCGCGCCCATGATGTAGCCGAGCACGACGCCGATGAGCAGCACGCCCGGGATGAAGAGCAGGTGATCGGACGTCGGGAGCCCCATGCTCACGCCTCGCGGGTGGCCTTGGCCGCTTGGCCGGCGCTCTCGGCCTTCTCGACGGCGCGATCGATCGCGCGCTCGAGGCCGTCGAGGCGCACGTTGAGGCTCGCCTGCTTGCGCCACACGATGACGAGCCAACCGAGGAGGATGAGCCACAGCACAGAGTAGGCGGTGACCATGAGGCCCTCGCCGCTGTGGGCCTCGGGCTCGTTCTCGACGGCCTGAAACGACGTGGAGCGCGTATCAGGGGTCGACGTGCCGGCGGTCGTGGTCGCGGTCGTGGTCGCGGTCGTGGTGGCGGTCGCGGTCGTCGTGGCGGTCGCGGTCGCGGTCGGCGGCGCGGGCGGCGAGTGCGTCGGCGCGACGGCGGGCTTCGGGGCGGGCGGCGGCGGCGCTTGGTCCGTCGGCGGCGCGGGGGGATGAGGTCGGGGTCCGGGGGCGATGTCGCTCATGCTTCCGTCCTATCGTCGAGGCCGAGGTCGATGGCGTCTTCTTCCGCGAGCGCGACGCGGCTGCGCGCGAGCTCGAGGCGAACGCGCGCCCAAAGGAGCACGACGCAGAAGACGGTGAACGTCGCCATCGCGAGGCCGAAGGCGAGCTTCATGTCGGGGTGCGCGAGGCCGCCACCCTTTGCGGTGATGACGGTCGGGTGCTGCCCCGCCCACTTCTGCACGCTGTAGTGGATGATCGGCAAATTCGCCGCGCCGAGCACGCCGAGCGCCGCCGCGAAGCGCCGCTCGCCGGGCCCGTCGCCGCTATACGCGCGGAGGACGAGGTACGCCACGTAGATGAGGACGCTGAGGAGCGACGTCGTCAGCCGCGGGTCCCACGTCCAATAGTACCCCCACGCCTTCGCCGCCCAGAGCGGGCCGGTGGTCATCACGATCGCGCCGAAGACGACCGCGAGCTCGGCGCCCGCGCGCGCGACCGCGTCGGCGGTGTCGGTCGGGCGAAGCAGATACATGACCGAGCCGATGAAGCAGGCTGCGGCGCCGATGTACATCGAGTACGCGGCGGGCACGTGGAAGTAGAAGATCTTCTGCACGATGCCCATCGTCTTCTCGACGGGCGCGCGCGCGATGATTTGCAACGTCCACACGAGGAGCGCGGCGGTCACCGCCACGAGGCCGAAGAAGGCGACATCCGCCGCGCTGGACGCGCCGCGCGCGCGCGCGCCGGCCGCGCGAGAGGGGAGAATCCCCGCGGTCACTGGTTTTTCTGCCACTTCTTCTTGTCCTCCTCGTTTCGACGGAAGATCGCGCCCTCGATCTCCGACAGAAACGTCTCGAGCGCCGGGTTGCTCGGGTCCATGTGCATCGCCAGGACGAGCTGGATCTTCGCCTGCTTCGCGTCGCCCTTCTTGAAGAGCTCCTCGGCGCGCATGATGAACGGGCGCGCGCTCGGGTTGCGCATGCGGTCACCGCCCTTCGCGGCGGCCGGTGGCATCTGGCTCTCCGTCGCGACGCCGCTGAGGCTGAGGAGGTGCTGCGGACGCACGTCGCCCAGCGCGAGCGCCTCGTCGTAGCGCGCGCGCAGCGGCGGGCTCGACAAGACGCGGTACGCCTCGTTGCCCCGCTTGAAGATGTGCGAGATGGCGTCGCGCTCGCGGCGCGGGCGGCCGGAGTGCGCGTCAGGATGGAAGTCGGACGCGAACGCATAGAACGCGGCGCGCAGGTCGTCGGCGCCCACGCCCTGCTGGACGCGGAAAATCTCGTAGTACGACAGAGTGTCGAGGACCTCGAGCCACTGCGCGATGAATTCCCAGTCCACGGCGGCCTCAGTGCGCGATCTGTTGCAGCGCCATACGATCGATCATCATCACGATCGACGACTCGTCCGAGGCGAGACCGACGAGCTGCAGCGTCGCGATCGCCTCTTGGCCCGTTCCGAGGTCGCGCGCGCGCACGCGGAGCGAGCCGTCGGCGTCGAGCTCGAACGTGACGCCGATGGTGACCTCCCCGCGCGTGGCCGGACGGATTCCGCTCAGCTCGACCTCCCCCAGGTACGTGTTCTGAATGAACTGCGAGTGCTCTCCTTGTGCCACGCGGACGCGCACCACGCTCTGGTAGTCGCTCCCGGTCGTGAACTGGCGCTGGCGCTCGCACGGGATCTTCGCGTTTCGCGGGATCACCGTGTCGCAGTAGCCGCCAACGACCTCGACGACGAGCGCGCGCGGCGTGACGTCGACGAGGACCGGCGCCTGACCGCCGGGCGCGACGCTGAAGCCGCCCACCGCGGGTGGCAGGACCTCGCGGGCGCCGGGGCGGAGCGACGGCGCCGGCGAGACGGCGGGCATGCCGATCCCCTGCATCGGGGGCGCGCGGAGGTCGGGCATCTGCGCGCTCGCCTGCGTCCCCGCGTACGGGTTCGCGCTCGCGTAGGGCGCCAGTTGCACGGGCTGCGCCTGCGCCATCCCGCCTTGCGGCTGCACGCCGGAGCCGCCTTGCGGCGCGCCGAACGGGCCGAACGCGTCGGGCGGCGCGCCATACGGCGGCGGGTTCGGCTGCGCCGGAGAGCCGCCGTACTGCTGCGCGTGCTGCGTGTGCGGCGCGGCCATGTTCGCCGTGTGCTGCGGCGCAGACGGGGGAGGAGGCGCGAACTCCGGTGGCGCGAACTGCGGGGACGGCGCGGTCGGCCCGCGGCCCGCGATGCGCGCGCCGGCGGCGGGGCCCGTCCTGGACCCGTCGCCGAGCGGGCTCGGCTGGCCGGGGATCGAGCCGACCCTCGCGCCCGGCCCCGACTGGCTGATGCTCATGATCGACGGCATCTCTTCGATCGCGCCGAACGCGTTGAAGCCCTGCGACGGCGTGGACGGCTTGAGCGCGGGCGGCTTCGGCGGCGCCGACGCGGGGCCTCCGGCTCGGCCCTTGGGCGGCGCCGCAGGGATCGCCTTCGGGGCGCCGAAGCTCGGCAGATCCTTCGGATCCGGGAACTCCTGCGTCATCGACGGATCCTCTTCCGGAGGCTCCGGCGGCAAGCGCGGCGGGTTGCCGGAGCGCGCCGCGGGCGGGCGGTTCGAGGTGCGCGGCGGCGGCGGAATCGAGCGCGGCGGACGGCCGGCCGCGGGCGCGATCTGCGCGCCGGGCAGGCGCGCGGTCGCGGCCGGGACGCCGCCGCCGCGCTCGATTCCGCCGCCGCCGCCGCCGCCGCCAGTGGGGCGCGACATCGTCGGCTGCCCGTCGCCGAACCGGCGCGGCTCCTGCGGCGCCTGCTGATCGAGCGGCAGCGTTCGCGACATGGGGCCGGTGAACGGGGTCTCCGTCGTGTCGAAGCCGAACTGCGCTCGCGGCGGCTGCGGCTGCTGCGGCGGCTGGTTCGGCTCGCTCGGGTGGAGGCTGAGCGTCGGATCGGCGCCGACGGCGTTCGCGTCGACCCGCACGGGCTCCTGCATCGTCACGTCTTCAGGCGAACGGGGGTTGCGCACCGAGACGTCGGCGAGGCCGCGCTGCGTCGGGACGTGCTGCGTCGGCGGGACCTTCATCCCCGTCTGCGTTTGCCCGCCGCCGGCTTCGGGGGGCGGCGGGATGCTGCGGCGCCGCAGCTGGTCGGAGAGCGCGGCGGCCTGGATGGCCGCGCCGATCGCCACGACCTCGTCGGGGTTCACGCGGTCGAGCGGCGGCATGCCGAAGAACGACTCGACCCGCTGGCGCACGAGCGGCGAACGCGTCGAGCCGCCGACGAGGATGACGTGGTCGAACGCGCTCGGCGTCAGGCGCGCCAAGGACAGCGCGTCCTGCGTGACCTTGAAGCTGCGCTCGATCATCGGCTCGAGGATCGACTCGAGCTCCTGGCGCGTGAGGCCGAACGTCAGATCGAGGTGCGTTCCGCCGACGCCGTAGCCGATCTCGCGGAGGCGAATCTGCGTCTGGTCGGCGGTGGAGAGCTCGATCTTCACCTGCTCGGCGGCGAGCTTGAGGCGCGTGAACGCCTGCGGATCGGCGCGCGGGTCGAAGCGGTACTGGTGGAGGAACGCCTCCGCCATGCGCTCGGCGATGAGGCCGTCGACGTCGTCGCCGCCGAGGAACGTGTCGCCAGCGCTCGCGAGGACCTCGAAGACGTTGCCGGACAAATCGAGCAGCGTGCAGTCGAACGTGCCGCCACCGAAATCGTAGACCGCGATGCGCTCGTTGTTCTGCCGCCCGAGGCCGTACGCGAGCGCGGCGGCCGTCGGCTCGTTCAGGATGCGCAGCACCTCGAGGCCGGCGACGCGGCCGGCGACCTTGGTCGACGCGCGCTGCAGCTCGTTGAAGTGCGCGGGCACGGTGATGACGGCCTTGTCGACCACCTCGCCGAGCGCGGCCTCGGCGATCTGCTTGGCCTTCTTCAGGACGAACGCGCTGATCTCGGGGAGCGTGTACTCCTGTCCGCGCGCCAGGACGAGGGGGCCCTGGCCCGGGCCTTCGCGCATCTCGAAGGGGAAGCGCGCGCGCGCCTTGGTGAGCTCGTCGGAGCTCCACGAGCGGCCGATGAGGCGCTTGACGCTCGAGATGGTGTTCTTGCCGTCGATGCCGAGGCGGGCCTTCGCCTCGGCGCCGACGAGCACCTGCCCGTTGGGGTGAAAGCTGACGACGCTCGG
>JAYVXL010000561.1:0-4690 GCA_043785185.1 Myxococcales bacterium | reverse complement strand
CGCACCCGCAGTGCACGTCGAAGTCGGACTGCGCGCCGACGCAGTCGTGCGTCTCGAACGTGTGCCTCTAGCCCCGCGGCTCAGCCCCGCGGCCGCCGCATGTGCCGGAAGTCACGATCGCGTTTCGTGACCTCTGGGGCTATCGCCGGACCGGCGCGCCTGCGAGGCTGGGTCGCATGAACAGCAGCGTCCTCTCCGGCTTCGGCCTCCCCGCCCTCGCGCTCGCCTTCGTCGTGGTCCTCGACGCGTGCCCCGCGCCGGAGACCCCCGCGCCCGTCGCCCCCACCTCCGCGATGCCGAGGGCGGGCGCCGCAGACCTGCACGCCGCCGTCGCCGGCGCCGCGCGGACCGAACGCGAGCGCGCGCGCGACGCCTTTCGCCACCCCGAGGAGACGCTCGTGTTCTTCGGTTTGCGGGAAGACATGACCGTCGTGGAGCTCTGGCCGGGCGGCGGTTATTACACCGCGATCCTGGCGCCCGTCCTCGCGGCGCGCGGGCAGCTCGTCGTCACGCACTTCGATCCGAAGGGGGACCCGAAGTCCGAAGACACCGAGGAAGCGCAGGCGATCCTCGGCCGCCTCGCGAAGAGCCCCGACGTCTTCGGCAAGGTCGCGCCGCGCCAGCTTCAGCGCCCGGCGCTCACGCTCGGCCCCGACGGCAGCGCGGATCTGGTGGTCACGTTCCGCAACGTCCACAACTGGATCGACGAGGGCAGCGCAGACCAGGTCTTTGCCGCGGTCGCCCGCGTCCTCAAGAAGGGCGGCGTCCTCGGCGTCGAGGAGCACCGCGGCAAGCCGGGCATGTCCGTGCAGCAGATCAAGGACACCGGCTACGTGCCGGAGTCGGTCGTGATCGCGCTCGCCGAGAAGGCGGGCCTGCGCCTCGCCGCGCGGTCGGAGATCAACGCCAACCCCAAGGACACGACCGATCACCCCAAGGGCGTATGGGCGCTGCCGCCGGTGCTCGCGAACAAGGACGCGGACCGCGAGAAGTACGTCGCGATCGGCGAGAGCGATCGCATGACGCTCAAGTTCGACAAACCGTAGAACGCGCCAGCGTTCACTCCATCCCCGGCTCAAAGCGCGAGGGGGGCGCGTCGCACTCCTCGTCGGGCGACTCGACCTGCACGGTGACGTACTCGACGCCGAACGACGCGCGCACTTTGTCCGAGATTCTCCGGGCGATCGTGGGGTCGGCCTTCGCGCGGACGTGCACGGTGATCGCGTCGTGGCCGGCGCCGAGCGTCCACACGTGCAGGTCGTGGATCTCGACGACGCCGGGGAACGCGCGCACGACCTCGCGGACCGCGCCGACGGGCAGGTGCGGCGGCGCCGCCTCGAGGAGCACGAGCGTCGCGTCGCGCACGAGGCGGAGGGCGCCGAAGATGAGGATGGCGGCGACGAAGAAGCTCGCGATCGGGTCGACGCTGGCCGGCCCGCCGGCGCGAATGACGATCGCGGCGATGATCGCGGCGAGCGAGCCGAGCGTGTCACCGAGCAAGTGGAGCCACGCGCCGCGGAGGTTCATGGCGTGGCCGTGGCCGTGGCCGTGCGCGTGCCCCGAGGCCGCCTTGCCGCCCGCCTGGGCGTGCGGGTCGTCGTGGTGGTGGATGGCGCCGTGGATCAGCCACGCCGAGAGGCCGTTCACGGCGAGCGCGGCGAGCGCGACGTAGAGCATGATGCTGGCGTCCGGGGACTCCGCCCCCGTGCGCAGCTCGGCGACGCCTTCGCGGATGATGCCCGCGGTCGCCGCGACGACGAGCCCGGCGTTGAAGAGCGCCGCGACGGGCTCGGCGCGGCGGAGGCCGAACGTGAAGCGCGCCGTCGGCCGTCGCACGGCGAGGCGCATCGCCAGGAGGCTCATCGCGAGCGCGAACACGTCCATCAAGAGGTGGAGCGCGTCGACCTTGAGCACCTCGCTCTTGGCCGCGATGGCGCCGGCGAGCTCGGCGACGAAGAAGAGCCCGATGACGACCAGGACCATGAGCAGCCGCCGAGCCTGCTTGGCCTCGCCCGCGGTGAACGCGCCGCCGGGCTTGGACGCCGGCGCGTGGTCGTCGAGGTCGGGCGGGCGATCGTGATCGTGATCGTGATCGTGCCCGTGACCTTGAGGGTGAGGGTGATCGTGCGCCACCGTCGGCCTCAGATGAGCACGTAGTCTTCGGCGACGGCGGTGGTCGTCGTCGAGAAGACCGTGCTCGTCTCCTCGTCGCGCTCGATCGCGAGGAGGTAGAGACCCGCGAGGATCGCCGGGTACTGCACGATGAGATCGATGAAGTCGGCGCGCGGCAGGTACAAAGTCACCGTCGGGTGCACGGCGACGACGTCCATGCTCGCCTTGCGGCGCAGGATGACGCCGACCTCGCCGGCGATGTCGCCGACGCCGAGCGTCGCGATGACGAACGGCTCGCCGCTCTCGTGGCCGACGACGGCGACCTCGCCCGACGCGATGAGGTGCATGCCGTCCGGGTCCATGCCCTCCTCGATGAGCTTCTCGCCCTTCTCGAAGATGCGCGTCTCGAAGCGCTCGACGAGCGCCGGGCGCGACGCGGCGTCGACGGCGAGGAGCACCGGCGAGGTGCGCAGCAAGTTGGCGACCATGCGCCGCCGGCAGTGCGCGGCGAGCTCGGCGCCGACCTCCGGGCGCTTCTCGGCGACGGCCTCGAGCGCCTCCCGCCGCGCGACGAGCAGGATCGACGGCCGGTTCGCGACGACGTTGGCCGCGCGCGGCGCACGCGAGAGGAGCGCCATCTCGCCGAAGAGCGCGCCGTTGGTGAGGCGCGCGAGCACCGTGGGCGCCGGCGCGTCGTCGCCCGGGACTCTTTGCGACCTCGGCGTCCCCTCGCGCCGGACCTCGAGCTCGCCGCGCGCGACGATGTACGCCTCGGCGCCCTCTTGCCCCTCCTCGATGACCACCTTGCCGGCGGGGACGGTGATCATCTCGAACGTGGCGACGAGCGCGCGGAGGCCCTCGCGCTCGAGGGAGCTGAAGAGCGGCAGCGGCGAGACGAGCGGCGGCTCGCCCTCCTCGAGGCTCTCGTACTGGGTGGAGGCCGCGTGCACGATCCCCGTCGCCTTCGAGAGCAAGGCCGGCCCCGTGAGGAACGACGAGAGGGGCTCGAACTCTTGGTCGTGCGGCAGCGGCGGCGGCGGAGGCGCGGCGGTGTCGGTGAGGCGCGGCGAGCCGAGGCAAAACGCGCCCGCGATGTCGTCGAAGTACTGCTCGGTGGGGATGCTGAGCGCGCGCAAGTCGGCGACGGCGGCGACCGCGAGCGGCAGATTTCCGGCGTCGATGGCGCGCTTCACGCCGAGCTTCAGGCCCTCGATCGCCGCTTCGGTCCGCCCCATGTCCGCGAGCAAGCGGCACGTGAGGATGAGCGCGCTCGGCACCGACGCGTCCTGCTGCACCACCGCCGCGCTCCAGCGCAGCGCCGCCTCGCGCTCGCCCGCCAGCATCAGCGCGAGCGCGCGATCGAGCGGCGAGTCGGTGACGTGGCTGCCGGGAAGGGCCGGAGGTGCCGTGCGCATGGCGTCCGTAGCGTAGCCCATGTCGTATGCGCTAGGGGAGTTGTCCGCGCGCGCGCCACGCCGCGCCGCGCGGCAACCTGGCGGCTGCCTTCAGTCTTCGCGCTCGCTGTCGGTGTCGATGGAGCCGCGGCCCGAGCGCTCGATGAACTCGGTCATGGCGTTCGCGGTCGCCGCGACCAGCGGAAGCACCTTCGGATAGTCCATGCGGGTTGGGCCGATGACGCCGAGCGTGCCGGCGTTGCGTCCGTGATCGGTGACCTGCGCGCCGACGATCGACAGATGGCCGCCGCCGAGCTCGCCGGCCTCGCGCCCGACGACGGCGGTGGCGCCGTTCGCCTCGAGCGTCGCCTCGAGGAGGTCGACGAGGCGCTCCTGCTCGTCGAGCGCGCTCACGACCTGCTTCATCTCGGTCGCGTTCGCGAACTCCGGCTGCTCGAGCAGGCGCGCGCGGCCCTCGATGTGCAGACCCGCCGGGCGGTCCTCGACCGCGCTCGCGACGACCGCGCCGCCGAGCTCGAACGCGCGACGCCGCACGTCGTCGTGCTGCACGCGCTCGTCGGCGAGGCGACGGGCGAAGAGATCGCGCAGCTCGCCGAGCGAGCGCCCCTCGACGACGTCGTCGAGCACGCTGTGGATCCGGATCAGCTCGTCCTCCGTCACGGTCGCGCGGAGGAAGCGGTTCTGAACGGCGCCGCTCGACATGACGAGGACGGCCAAGAGCTCGCCCGGCACGGTGCGGATGAAGCGCACGTGCTTGAGCGTCAGCGTCTCGGCGCGCGGCGACACGACCAGCGCCGCGGTCCCGGTGAGGTCGCTGAGGAGTCGACCGGCCTCGCGCATCACGTTTTGCCCGGGGTGCATCTCCTCGAAGCGCGAACGGATGCGCGCGTGGTCCTCGGGGAGCAGCTCGCGCACCTCCATCATCGCGTCGATGTAGAGGCGGAACGCGCGATCGGTGGGGACGCGCCCGGCGCTCGTGTGCGGCTGGTGCAGGTAGCCGAGCTCTTCGAGATCCGACAGGACGTTGCGAATGCTCGCCGGCGAGAGCTCGATCCCGACCTTGCGCGAGAGCGTGCGCGAGCCCACCGGCTCGCCCGTCGCGACGAACTCGGTGACGGCGGCGTACAGGATCTGTCGAGCGCGTGAGCTCAGCTCCGGCATCG
>JAYVXL010000560.1:0-14606 GCA_043785185.1 Myxococcales bacterium | reverse complement strand
CGCGCCGGCGCGACGATGAAGGCCATCGCCGACGCGTGGACGAAGCTCGCGTCCGGCTGACCGCGATTTATCCCTCGCTTGACAAGGGCCCGACATTCCACCATAAAGCCGCTCCCCGCATTTGGCAGGCACTCAAACGCAAAATTCCCCAATGGTCTTGGGGTGGCGGCCTCCCCAGAGCGGGCAAGTTAGGAAGGCAATCATGCCCAAAATGAAGACGAAGAAGACCGCGGCCAAGCGGTTCAAGGTGAGCGGCAGCGGCCGCGTTCGCCGGCCGAAAGGCGGCGGCAACCACGGCATGCAGGAGAAGTCGCGCAAGCGCCTCCGCCGCCTTCGCAACAATGACATGGTCCACAAGTCGCTTGAGAAGCACATCAAGCGGATGCTGCCGTACGGCTGATCTGAAGGAGAATTAGAGATGCCGCGCGCAAAACGTGGATTCAAGGCTCGTCGTCGCCGCAACCGCGTGCTCAAGCACGCGTCCGGCTTTCACAGCGCCCGCTCGCGCCTCTTCGCCTACGCGCAAGAGGTCGTCCGCAAGGCGTGGGTTTATGCGTACGCCCACCGCAAGCGCAAGAAGCGCGATTTCCGTCGCCTGTGGATCGCGCGCATCAACGCCGCGGCCCGCGCCAACGGCACGTCGTACTCGCGCCTGATGCACGGCCTGAAGACGGCGAAGGTCGCGCTCGACCGCAAGGTGCTGAGCGATCTCGCGATCGTCGACGCGCCGGCGTTCAGCAAAATCGTCAAGACCGCCGCCGCCGCGAAGTGAGCGGCGTCTAGCCGCTCCTCGCGCCGCTCGTCTTAGCGCGCTCTTCGGGGCGCGGTGCGATGGCCCGTCCGCGTTTCGCGGGCGGGCTTTCGTGCGTCCGGCGCGCGCGTCAAAAGGTGCCGCGCAGGCCGCCGACGGTGCCCTCCTTGCCGGTGCGGAAAAACGGGGTCATCGGCGGCAACCGCGGAAGCGCCGCTTTCTGCTCGCGCGCGACGTCCTCGCGCGCCAGCGCAACGGAGTCGACCGTGACGGCGCCCACGTAACCGACGAGCGCGCCCAGCGCCGCGCCGCCGAGGCCGCAGAACCACGCATCCGGCTTGCACGACGCCGCGTCGATCGAATAGCCGACGAACGTCGTCGCGACGGGGACGAGCACGCGGAGGCCGAGGCTCACGAAGCCGGTGCCGACGTTGCCGTGCGCCCAGTGGACAATCGGCCCGCCGAGGGCGTAGCCGGCGAGGAAGACGATGGGTTGCTGGCTCGCGACGCCAACGACGATCGCGCTGCCGTCGACGATGAGCGTCTGCCAGCCGTACCAGCGCGACTCGGTCACGGCCTCGGGCGCCCCGAGGGAAGGAGCGGGGGCGGGCGCGGGCGCCGGGGAGGGCGCGGGCGGCGCCGCCGCAGGCGGTGGAGGCGGCGGCTCGACCTCGATCTGCGGCGCGCCGGGCGCCTCGGGCGCGTCGTCGGCCGCGGCGGCGCGGGGGAGGGCGAGGAGGGCGAGGGCGGCCGAGAGGGCGAGGGGCAGTGAGAGCGAAGGCGAGCGCATGGCGTCGCCAACTGCAACCCGCGAGCCACGCGCCTCCTCGTGCGTTTGCGCGGATCTTTTCCTCGTGCGGCGGCGTGCGGCGGCGTCGCGAGCGTGTTGCCGGAGGCTCGCTGTGGTGATGGAGCGACAGCTTTGGAGGCCGTGAACGCACGGACGGGTCCGCCGCGCCTGGCCATCGCCTACCCTGTGCGCATCGTTCGAGCTCGCCGAGCACGCGCGATCGAGGCCGTCAGCGCCCGGCGTCTGCGAACGCCCGCACGTCGAGCGCCAGCGCGCACGCATCGAGCCCGCTCGCGAAGTCCGTGCGCGCGTTCTGCGACCACGGGCTCGGGTCGACGCGGCGCCGCGCGCGCAGGAGCACGCGCTCGCCGGCCAAGTCCACGAGCGCCACGCGGACGTCGTGCGCGCGCTCGCCGTCGAGCTCGGTGAGGCCGCCGGGCGGCGCGGGCTCGTCGAGCACGACGAGCAAGACCTCCGCGTGCAGCGCGTGCCGGGCGCGCGCGAGGGGCGCGCGATCGAGCTCGCCCTTGAGGCCCGCGAGCTCGCGCGGGTCCGCCGCGGCCTCTACGCGCGCGGCGAACGAAGGCGAGAGGAGCGGCAGGCCGACCTGCGCGTCGTACAGCCGGCGGAAATTGGGTGTCCTCTGCTCGACCGCCGCGACCGTGCCGTACGCGACGCGCACCTTCGGAAGGAGCGCCTTCTCCGTGCGCGCGGCCGGCGGGTCGACGAGGCAGACGAGGAACGCGTCCTTGAGCGACGCCGCCGCCGCGCGCCGCACGCCGGGGACAGAACCGAGCTCGTCGAGCGGGCCGCGCAGGTATACCGCCGGCCTCGCGAGCTCCGCGCCGAGCGCGCCCGGCGCGCGGAGCTCGGGCAGCGCGACGTCCCCCTCGTACGCGCCCGCGAGGCGCGCCGCCCACGCTTCCATGCGCGCCGCCGCGCCGAAATCGGCGCCCGTGAGGCCCGCGGTCTCCTTCTGCACGGCCGCCACCGCCGCCGCGCGATCGCGCGCGAACGCCGCTTTTTCCTGGCGGATCGTGACGACCACCGTGACGACGATGCCCGCGAGCGCGAGCGCGACGAAGGCGCGCACGATCGACTTGAGGCGCGGCGCGGACCCGCGCGCGGACCGCTCGCCGCCACGCCGGCCGGCGACGCTCGCCTCCACACGCGCGGCGAGCGCGGGGGACATCTTCGGCGTCGTGAGGAGCGTGGGCATGCGCTCAGCCCGTGCGCACCGGGGTCGCGGAGCGCGCCGCGCTCGCGATGTTCCGCTCGATGAGCGCCATCAGCTGCTCGCCCGTCACGCCGAGGCGCGCGGCCGCGTGCCCGGCGAGCGACGTCTTCGCGACGCCCGGCGTGAACTGGTAGGTCGGCGCGTGACCCTCGCCGAGCGCGACTTGGAGGAAGCGCAGCTCCGAGATCTTCCGCTCCTGCTCGAGGCGCGCCGCGAACGCGAGAAAATGCGTCGTGATGAACGCCTGCGGGCGCAGGCGCGTCAGCATCCGGATGACGAGCTCGAAGATTTCCTCGCCCTCGGACGGGTTGGTGCCCGAGCACAGCTCGTCGAGCAGCACCATCGCGCCCGGCGGCAGGCGCTCGAACAGCGCGCGGATGCGAATGAGCTCCATGCCGAGGCGCCCCTCGGCCTGATCGGCCGTCGTGTCCTGGATGAGCGAGACGACGAGCGCCGGCACGACGCACAGGCGGGCCGCTTTCGCCGGAACGAAGAGGCCCGCCTGCGCGAGCATCTGCGTCAGGCCGAGCGACTGGAGGAGGCGCGTCTTGCCGCCGGAGTTCGGGCCGGTGAGCAGCGTCGTCGTGTCGTGGCGGTCCGCGTGCACGTCGCATGGGACCGGCGTCGTGCCGTGCGCGAGGAGGAGCGGGTTCCACAGCCCCTCGATCGCGCGCGGCGCGCCGTGCGGGACGAGCTCGGGCAACGTCGCGGCGAGGCCCGCGGCCTGCGCGGCCTCGCGGAAGCCGAGCGCGCCGAGGTAAAATTCGAGGTCCCCCGCGAGCTGCACGAAGCGAACGAGGTCCGCCTCGAGGCCGTCGTAGACCGCGTCGATCAGGCGCGCCATCACCTCGCCGTCGCCGAAGCCGTAGCCGCGGACGAAGAGCTCGAGCTTCGCGAGCCACCGCCGCGTGGCGCTCGCGACGAACGGGTTGTCGCCGTGCTCCTGCACGCTCACCAGCTGAAACCCGCGAATCTTCCCGTCCGCGCCGACGCTCACCTTGAGGTTCAGCGTCGCCAGCTTCTCGTCGTAGCGGAGCAGATCGGCGAGCGAGCGGTACGGCTCACCCGCCTGCACGCGCGCGCCGAACGCGGCGAGGCGCGACAGCCCTGAGCGCGCGCCCGCGAAGCCCTGCGCCATGAGGTCGACGAGCTCCTTCGCGAGCGTGAGGATGTCGAGCTGCCTGCGGTTCGTGTCCCATTTGCCGATGCCGGTCGCCCCCTCGAGGAGCGTGCGAAGCCGGCACAAAAGCCCGTACAAGCGCGACAGCGCGTCCGCGAGCTCGGGCGCCGTCGCGAGCTCGCGCGCGATGTCGCGACGGAACTCGGTGATGGCAGGATCGGCCGGCGGGCGCGTGAGCAGCTTCACGAGGTGGCTCGTCGCGAGCACCGCGTGGCCGCCGCCGACCTTCACCTTGAACGACAGCGCGACGAAGTTGTGAACGAACAGATCCCCCTCGAAGAGCTCCGGCTGCCACGTCGACGGCGCGAAGGTCGCGCGGTCGAGCGCCTCGGCGAAGAGGCCGCCGGACACGCCGCTCGCGAACGCCATCGAGAGCGCCACGCGCGTCGTCTCGACGTCGACCCGCTCGAGCGGGGTGGGGTGCAAGAGGTCGGGGATCGGGGCGGGCTCGTTCACGAAGACCTCGGGGCCGCGTGTGCTCCTTACGGTCGCGGCCGGCGTTCGACGCTTCCGCCGAACGACGACTGCTCTAACACTCGACGGCCCCGCTGTCTTTGGTGGACGGCTACTTCGCGAGCGTGCGGTCGGCCACGTCGAGGAGCTGCCGGGTGCTCGGGCGCGTCTTGTACTCGTTGTCGACGTGCTGCCAGCGAACGGTCCCCGTCTTGTCGACGAGGAAAATCGCCGGCACGGCGAAGTCGTGGTGCGTCTGCCCCGAGTACTTGTCGAGGTCTACGCCGAAGTTGGCGAGGGCCTTGGCCTCCTCGGGCGACGGCACGTGGACGACGTTGAACGCCTTGTGGGCCGCGAGCGACGAGTCCGACAGCATCGCGAACGGCACGCCCTGCTTGGCTTGCGTCTTGGCCTCTTCGTCCGGCTTGTCGACGCTGATGGCGACGAGGCGGACGCCGCGCTTGTCGAACTCGGGCTTCGCGGTCGACAGCTCGTGGAGCTGCAAGTTGCAGAACGGGCACCAGCCGCCGCGGTAGAAGACGACGTACGTGGGGCCTTCCGCGTAAGCGTCGGCGAGCTTCACCGTCTTGCCCGAGACCTCGGGCAGCGTCGCGTCGGGGGCCTTCGCGCCGACCTTGAGGCCGAGCCCGGCCGGGACGGTGCCGAGCCGCGCCTCGGGCGTCTCCGTGAGAGACCTGGCGGCCGGCTTGGGCGCGTCGGGCTTGGGCGCATCGGCCTTGGCCGCGTCGACCTTGGGCGCTTCGGTCTTGGGCGGCGCCGTCGTCTCGGCGGCGGTGGGGGTCGGCGCTGCGGGCGGGGCGGCGGGCGCGCCGCACGCGGCGGCGAGCAACGCGGGGACGAAGAGACTGCGCACGTTCATGGTTCTTTCCTCTATTTTCCGGCAAACGATCCAACGACTCGAACGAATCACTCGGCGTCGAGGCGGCGGGCGATGGCCCGGAGCCGCGACTTGAGAAGCTCGGCGTCGCGTAGGGCGACGGCGACGACGCACGCGCCTTGAATGGCGCAGAGGAGCTCGGTCGCGCGCTCCCGCGCGCGCGCGGCGGACTTCGGCCCGCCGGGGCCGAGCTGCTTGAACTGCGCGGCCGTCCACGCGATCTGCGCGTCGAACAGCGCGCCGGCGCGCGCACGGAGCGGCCCCGGGTGCATCGCGAGGTCGCGCGACAGCGCGCCGTATGGGCAGCCGCGGGTCGCGAGCACCTCGCCCTCCGACTCGTACGCCGCCACGAACGCGCGCAAGCGCTCGAGCGGCGATGCGCCGGCCTTGGCCTCGATGCGGGCGATCAGCGCTTGGGCCTCGGCGAGGCGCGCGTCCACGACGGCGCTGGTCAGCTCGTCCTTCGTCTTGAAGTAGTAGTAGACGTTCCCGAGCGGCACGCTCGCGCGCTCGGCCACGCGCGCGAGCGTCGTCCCCTCGTAGCCATTCGCGTGGAGCACCGCCCCGGCCGCCTCGACGAGCCTCTCGCGCTTGTCGCTCACGGCAAAGTTAGTTAGATGACTTAGGCGCCCGTGTCAAGGAAGCGAGGCGGCCCGCGCCTGTGCTAATGAACGGCCTCTGCCATGGACACCTCCATCGACGAAGCGCTCGCGCGCCTGCGGGCGGAGTTCCCGGCCCGCTTCGAGCAGGCGGCGACGGAGCAGGCGCTGCGCGACGAGAACGCCAAGATCCTCGGCAAAAAAGGTGAGCTCACCGCGATCCTGAAGGACATGGGCAAGGCGCCGCCCGACGCGCGCAAGGCGATCGGCGAGCGCGTGAACGTCGTGAAGCAGGAGGTCGAGAGGGCGTTCCAAGCCCGACTCCTCGCGCTCGCGAAGGCGAAGCGCGACGCCGAGCTGAACGCCCGACCGTTCGACCTCACGCTCCCCGGCCGCGAGCCCGCACCGCTCGGTCACAAGCACCCGATCTCGATCGTGCGCGAGGAGATCGTCGAGATCTTCCGGAGCATGGGCTTCGCCGTCCACGACGGGCCGGACGTCGAGCTCGAGGAGAACAACTTCACCAAGCTCGGCTTCCCGCCCGATCACCCCGCGACGGACATGCAGGACAGCTTCTGGACGACCGGCGGCCACCTGCTCCGCACGCACACGAGCAACATCCAGATCCGCGCGATGACGACGCACGCGCCGCCCATGGCGTTCATCGCACCGGGCAGCGTCTTCCGCCGCGACGACGACGCAACGCACTCGCCGATGTTCCACCAGCTCGAGGCGTTCCTCATCGACCGTGACGTCTCGCTCGCGCACCTCAAGGGCGTGCTCGCCGAGTTCGCCGAGCGCCTCTACGGGCCCGGCACGGCGGTGCGCCTCCGCCCCAGCTACTTCCCGTTCGTCGAGCCCGGCGCCGAGGTCGACGTCGCGTGCGTCTTCTGCAAGCAGCCCGACGGCACGCGCAGGGGCTGCAACATGTGCAAGCACACCGGCTGGATCGAGATCCTCGGCTGCGGGATGATTCACCCCGTCGTCTTCGAGGCGTGCGGCATCGATCCCGAAAAGTGGACGGGCTTCGCGCTCGGCATGGGCCTCGAGCGCATCGCGATCCTGCGGTACGGCATCCCGAACATCAAGCTGATGTTCGAGAGCGATCCGCGGTTTTTGGCGCAGTTCTGAGGCTTTTACGGCCCGCCGGGCCGTGCGATACTCGTCCTTCACGCGATGGCGTTCAAGCTCGTCTTCGGCGCGGTGCGGCGCGACGACTCCGAAGTTGGCAAAAGGCCGCTCGAGCGTTTCGCGCGCGCGCTCGGCGAAGTCGTCGGGCATACGGTCGATGCCTTCGAGGCGAAGACGTACGCCGAGCTCGCGGCCGCCATGGTCCGCGGTGACGTCGACGCCGCGTGGCTGCCGCCGATCCCGTTCATCGCGCTCGAGAAGAAGGGCGTCGCCGAGGGGCTCGTCAGCCAACGCCGCGCGGGGCGCGCGGAGTTCCACGCCGTGCTTCTCGTCGGCGCCGCGTCGCCCATCGCGACCCTCGAAGACCTGCAGGGCACGCGGGCCGCGTGGGTCGATCCGTACAGCGCGAGCGGCTACGTCGTCCCGCGCATCGAGCTCGACGCGCGCGGCATCGACCCGCGCGCGGCGTTCGCGGCCGAGAAGTTCTTCCGCTCGCACGCGGAGGTCGTGCGCGCCGTCGTGAGCGGCCGCGCGGACGTGGGCGCGACGTTCGGCGGCGTCGGCGCGGCGGGCGCGGTCACCCGCGGCGCGTGGCTGGACGTGGCGGGCGCCGCCGCGGCGGTGCGCGTACTCGAGGTCCTCGCCCCCATCCCCGGCGACGTGATCGCCGCGCGCGTCGACCTGCCGAAGAAGACGCGCGAGACGCTCACGCGCGCGCTCGTCGCCGTCGCGCGCGACCGGCTGCACAAGGTGTTCGTGCGCGACCTCTTCGGGAGCGAAGACTTCCGCCGGTGGATGCCCGCGGGCTACGACGAGCTGCGCGAGCAGACGGCGGCGGCGTCCGCGAAGGGCATCCTCGAGGCCGAGGAGCACGGCTACGAAGAGATCGTTAGCTAGCGAACGACTTTCTGCCACAGCCGCGTTCCGGCGCCAGCGGAACATACTAGGCCATCCTCTTGCAGCAGCCCTCCGTGGAGGCTCGCCGCATGATGTCTCGCCACCTCGCCTTGCTCTCGGTCGCCCTGCTGCTCGCCTGCGGAGGCGCGAAGAAACATGCGGAGGATCCGTCCTCTGCCGCGGCGGCATCGCCCGGCGAGGCGCGCGAAGGTCCCGCCGAGGTCGGCAAGCCGGCCCCGGATCTGTCGATCCAGTCCCTCAACGACAAGGGCCCGGTGAAGCTCGAAGGCCTCGGGGGAAAGGTGGTCATCGTCGACTTCTGGGCGACGTGGTGCGGACCGTGCCGCCAGTCGTTCCCCGGATTGGAGGCGCTCTCGAAGCGGCACGCGGGCCAGGTCACAGTGGTGGGCGTGTCGGTCAACGAGGAGCAAGACGGCATCACCGATTTCGCCAAAGAGATGGGCGCGACCTTCCCGGTCGCCTGGGACAAAGGGCACGCGATCGCCGATCGCTGGAAGGTCGCGACGATGCCCTCGAGCTACATCCTCGATGGGACGGGCACGGTGCGCTTCGTCCACGCGGGCTTCCACGAAGGGGACGAGGTCGCGCTCGAGAAGGAGGTCGCGTCGCTGCTCGGGAAGGCCGCGCCGGCCGAGCCGAAGCGCGAGGCGCCCGCCACCGCCGCCCCCGCGCCGTCCTCCGACGAGCCCGCCGCCGAGGCGCCGAAGCCTCCGCCGCCGCCGCGCGCGCGCCCCGCGAAGAAGACGACCAAAAAGAAGCGCGTGAAGAAGCCGACGAAGATTCAACCCGCGGCCGGCGCCTGAGCGTGGCGCTCCCGCGAGGCGCCCCCTTTGCGATAGCGTGGGGCCATGGGAGCGTACGAGGACTCGGTCGAGGCGTGGCGCCAGGCGCGCTACCGGCGGCTCACGGCGCCGGACGGCTGGCTTGCGCTCGTCGGCAAACACCCGCTCGAGAAGGGGACGACGCGGGTCGCGCTCGACGGCGACGACCCCACGGCGCGCGCGGACGGCCCCGCCGAGGTCGCCGTCCGCTTCGACGGTACGGGCGCGACCGTCGTTGTCGCGCCCGGTGACGAGCGCGAGCTCACCGCGGCGGGCTTTACGCTCGGCACGCGCAAGCTCGAGCTCCTCCAGCGCGGCGAGGAAGCGTACCTGCGCGTGAAGGACTCGGCGTCGCGCGCGCGCACCGAGTTCGCGGGCGTCCCGCACTACGCGGTCGATCCGCGCTGGCGCATCGTCGCCCGCTTCGAGCCGTTCGCCGAGCCTCGGTCCGTCACGCTCGACTACGAAGGCGGCGCGTCCACGACGTACGCCGCGCCGGGCGCCGCCGTCTTCGACGTGGGCGGCCGCACTTTCCGCCTGACGCTCCTCCAGGATCCCGACCAGCCGCGCTTCTACGTGCTGTTCAAGGACGCGACGAACCGCGACACGACCTACGGCGCCGGCCGCTTCATGTACCCGCCGCTTCCGGAAGGCGACGGCGACACCGTCGTCCTCGACTTCAACCAGGCGTTCAACCCGCCGTGCGCGCTCACGCCGTGGGCGAGCTGCCCGCTCGTCCCGCGCGAGAACTGGCTCGATCTGCGCGTCGAGGCCGGCGAGAAACAGCCCGAGGATCACTGAGCGATGCCCGCGCCCGCGCGAGCGCGCGTGCCCCGTCGCGTCGTCCAGATCGCCTGGATCGCGCTGGCGCTCACGCTCGCCGTGCGCCTCGCGTGGGTCTTCTACGTCCAGTCGCCGTTCGACACGATCTATTCGGACATGGGCGGCTACGTCGACCGCGCGCGTGAGCTCGTCGACGGCGTTCCGCGCGTCTACCCGCGCCTGCGCTGCTTCTACCCGTACGGCACGCACTACGTCTTCGCGCTGCTCTTCAAGATCTGCGGCGAGCACCGCCAGACGCTCGTGCGCGTCGTCTACGCGGCGATGGCGTCCTTTCCCGCGTACCACTTCATCCTGCTCGCCTCGCGCCTCTTCCCGCGCCCGTGGGCGCTCGCGCTCCTCGGCGTGCTGTTCGCGTTCTGGCAGCCGACGGTGTGGTTCGTCGGCTACTTCATCTCGGAGGTGCCGTTCAGCTGCCTCCTCTTCTACAACGCGTGGCTCGCCGTGCGCTTCGCCGAGGAGCAAAAGGGCGGGCTGCGGCTCGGCCTCACGTCGGCGGTGCTCTTCGCGGTGCGGCCGCAGTTCATCCTGACGTTCGGCCTCTTCGGCCTCCTCTACTTGCTGACGCAGGGCCGGCGCGTCTTTCGCCTGCGCTCGGTCGGCGCGTACGCGCGCGTGCTCGTCCCGTGGGCGTGCGTGCTCATCTTCAGCGCGGCGCGCCTCCACGCCATCACCGGGCACTGGGGCCTCATCTCCGAGAACAGCGGCCTCAACCGCGTGATGGCCGACACGACGTACTCGCGCTTCGACGCGTACTGGCCGATCGAGAACGGCGGCACGTACTACTTCTGGGTCGCCGCGCCGGCGAAGAACGCCGTCGACGAGCACGACGGCCTGCGCTTCGACGGGTACATCGGCGACAACGACATCCTCGACGCCGCGCGCAAGAAGTGGCTCGAGGACAAGACCGTCGGCTGGCGCGTGCGCCACGCGCTCCGAAACGTGCAGCTCCTCTACTTGTGGAACGATCCGTGGCCGGAGGAGGACGCGAAGACGCCGAGGCTCCGCCACCTGCTGCAAATCGGATTCAATCAGGCGGTGCGGTACCTCGTCTTGCCGCTGGCGGTGCTCGGCGTCTTCGCGGTGCGGCGGCGCGCGGCGCTCGCGGTCGTGCTCGCGCACATCGGCACGGCGGTCGGCCTCGCGATGCTGTACTTCCCCGAGGCGCGCTATCGCTGCCCGTACGATCCGATGCTGCTCCTCCTCGCGCTCGCTGGCACGGGCGCGCTGTGGGAGCTGCGGCCGGGCGGCAAGGTCTGGCGATTTCTGGTAGGAAGCCAGCCATGAAGGCCTCGTATCGTTGGCTGCGGGAGCTCGTCCCGAACCTCACCGCCTCCCCCGAGGAGCTCGCGGCGCGCCTCACCGGCGCGGGCCTCGCCGTGGACGGCGTGACGAAGTTCGGCGAGGGGAGCGGCGCGTGCGTCGTCGCAAAGGTTACGGCCGTCCGGCCGCACCCGACCAAGAGCGGCCTGCGCCTCGTCACGGTGGACCGCGGCGGCGCGGCGCCGACCGAGCAAGAGGTCGTGTGCGGCGCGCCGAACGTGCCAGAGCCGGGCGGGCTCGTCGTGCTCGCGCCGCTCGGCGCGCATTTGCCGGCGAAGGGCATGACGATCGCGCGCCGCGCGATCGCCGGCGTCACGAGCGAGGGCATGCTCTGCAGCGAGTCCGAGCTGGGGCTGACGGACGAGAGCGACGGGATCCTCGTTCTGCCGCCCGGCGCGGGCGCGCCCGGTGACGCGCTCACCAAGGCCGTACCGTGGGCCGAGGACGTGATCTACGAGCTCGATCTGACGCCGAACCGCGCCGACGGCCTCGGTCACATCGGCCTCGCGCGCGACGTCGCGGCGATCTTCGGCCTCCCGTGGGCGCCGCCGACGTCCGCGCCGCCGGCGCGCACCGCCGAAGAGGACGTGTCCGCGCTCGTTCGCGTCGCCATCGACGACGCCGAGCGCTGCCCGCACTACGGCGCGGCGGGCATCGTGGGCGTCACGATCGCCCCGTCGCCGCTCTGGGCGCGCTACCGCCTGGCGTCGCTCGGGGTGCGGCCGATTTCGAACGTCGTCGACGTCACGAACCTCGTGATGCTCGAGCTCGGCCACCCGATGCACGCGTTCGATCTCGACCTCGTGCGCGGCGGCGCGATCGCCGTGCGCCGCGCAAAGGACGGCGAGGTCATGAAGACGCTGGACGGCGCGACGCGCACGCTCACGACCGACGATCTGCTCGTCTGCGACGCGGAGGGGCCGACGGCGCTCGCGGGCGTCATGGGCGGCGCGATCAGCGAAATTCATGCCGGTACGAGGCGCGTCCTCTTCGAGTGCGCGTACTTCGAGCCGCGCGGCGTGCGGCGTGCGTCGCGTCGGCACGGCCTGCACACCGAGTCGAGCCACCGCTTCGAGCGCGGCGTCGACCCGGGCGACGTCTCCGCGGCCCTCGCCCGCGCGCTCTCGCTCACGAGCCAGCTCGCCGGCGGCGCGGCGATGAAGGGGGAGCTGCACGCGGGCGACGCGACCCCGAAGCGGCGCGTCGTGAGGCTCCGCGCCGCGAAGATCGATCAGGTCCTCGGCGCGCCCGTCCCGTGGGACGAGGCCCGCGCCATCCTCGCGCGCTTGGGCTGCGGCGTCGCAAAGGATGGCGACCGCGAGATGGACGTGCTCGTGCCGACGCACCGGCCCGACCTTCTGCGTGAGTGCGATCTCGTCGACGAGGTCGCGCGCATTCGCGGGCTCGACCGCGTGACGCCGGTGCTCCCGGCGATCCGCGCGTCGCGCGACGAGGGACCGCGCGAAGAGATCGCGCGCCGCGCGCGCGCGGCGGCCGTCGAGGTCGGGCTTTCGGAGGCGATCACGTTCGCGTTCGTGTCGCCGGCGGAGCTCGCAAAGGTCGGCGCGCCGGCGGCCACCGTGCTGCTCAAGAACCCGCTGAACGAGCTGCAGACCGTCATGCGCACGAGCCTCCTGCCCGGCCTGCTCGACGCGCTCGGCCGCGCGCGGCGCCACGGCGTGCGCGACGTGCGCCTGTTCACGGTCGGCGCGCGGTACCTCCCGACGACGGAGACCGACGGCTTGCCCGAGGAGCGCAGCTCGCTCGCCGCGCTGCTCGCGGGCGAGAGGCCGAGCTACCTGACCAAGCCTGCCGCGGTCGACGTGTGGGACGGCAAGGGCGTCGCCGAAGGCCTCGTCCAGCGCTTCACGCGACGCGCCGCGACGATCCGCGCGCTCGCCGCCGACGAGCGCCCTGCGCACCTGCACCCGCGCGGCGCCGCCGGCGTCTACGTCGAGGGCGCGCTCGTCGGCACGCTCGGCCCGCTCCACCCCGACGTCGCCCTCGCGTTCGACCTCGGCGAGGGCTGCGTCGTCGTCGAGCTCGACCTCGCGCGCCTCGCGGCGCTCGGCGCGGCCCCGCCGAAGTTCGCCGAGATCCCGCGCTTCCCCGCGAGCACGCGCGATCTCGCGGTCGTCGTTCACGACGACGTCGCCGCGGGGGACGTGCTCGGCGCCGTGCGCGAGACCGCGGGCGCGCTCGCCGAGGGGGTCCTTCTCTTCGACCGATTCGTCGGCGGCGCGATCCCCAAAGACCACGCGAGCCTCGCCATCCACGTCGTCTACCGCGCGCCCGATCGCACGCTCACCGACGCCGAGGTCGACCAGAGCCACGCGAAGGTGGTCGCCGAAGTCGGCCGCCGCTTTGGCGCGCAGCTCCGCGCTTGAGGCGCACGGACGCGCGTCCCCTGCTTTTCTCGCAGCCCTGCTAGGATCCGCCGAATGCCTCACCCGGAGACGAGCGACCCGACCCTCGTGGGGGCCGTCCTCTCGCGCCGTTTCCGGCTGCAGAAGAAGGTCGGCGAGGGGGGCATGGGCGCCGTCTACACGACCGACCAGGTCATCGACGGGCGCAAGGCCGCGGTGAAAGTGCTGCACCCGGAGTTCGTGCACGAGCCCGAGGTCAAGGCGCGCTTCGCCGAGGAGGCGCGGACGTGCCAGCGCCTCGTGCACCCCAACGTGCTGCGCGTCTTCGAGAGCGCGGAGGCCGAGGACGGCACGCCGTACATCGTCATGGAGCTGCTCGAGGGCGTGCCCTTGAGCGCGTACACCGAGAACGGCGGGCGCGTGCCGCTGGCGCAAGCGGTCGTGATCGCGCAGGGCATCCTCGCCGGTCTCGCGGCCGCGCACGCGCAGGGCATCGTGCACCGCGATCTCAAGCCCGAGAACGTCTTCCTCGCGAACGAAGGGCACGGCACGTTCGTCGTGAAGCTGCTCGACTTCGGCATCGCCAAGGTCATGGACGCCGCGGGCGGCATGGGCAGCAAGACGCGCACCGGCATGCTCCTCGGGACGCCCGCGTACATGAGCCCCGAGCAGATCAAGAACTCGAAGGACGTCGACCCGCGCAGCGATCTCTGGAGCGTCGGCGTCATGCTCTACGAGATGCTGACCGGCCGCACGGCGTTCCCGGCGCCGACGGAGTACGCGCGCCTGTTCGCGGTCTTGAACAACGTGCCGGAGCCGATCGAGCAGATCGATCCGCAGCTCGGGTCCGTCGGCCCGTTCATGCTCCGCGCGCTCGAGAAGGACCGGGGCGCGCGCTTCCAGTCGGCGCTCGAGATGGCGCATGCGCTCACCCGTGCGGCGGGGCATGCCGATCCGAAGAGCCGCGCGATGCCGCTCTCTCGGCTGCCCGAGGTGGGCTCGCTCTTCGCGCCGGCGCCCACGGCGCCGACCGGGGCCGCGTCGCCGCTCGCGTCGAGCACGTTTCTGCCCGCGCCGCCGACCCAGATACCTGCGACCGCCGCGATAGGGCCGAACGGCACGCTCACGAGCCCTGCGCGCAGCGACGTCATCATCACGTCGGCGCCTGCTCCGGCGGTGTCGATCGCGAGCAGCGTCACCGGCGGCACGCTGCCCTCCAACGATCTGCCGATGCTCGAGTCCGTGTCCCACGGCGTGTCACGCCTTCGAACCGGCGTCGACGTGCGGCTCGTCCTCGTG
>JAYVXL010000559.1:0-4718 GCA_043785185.1 Myxococcales bacterium | reverse complement strand
ATCGAGGCGGGGGAGGGCGGCCTGCCCGAGATCCTGCGAAGCCGCGCGCTGCTCGGCGGCGAGCTTCGCGAGCTCGGCCTGGTGGTACGCGTTGAAATCCGCGATCCGCTTCTGCTGCGCGGCGAGGACCTGCCGCTGCGCCGCGACGGTCTGGAGGACCTGCTCGGCGGGGACCCAGCTCACGTCGCGCTCCGGCGCGCCGCCTTGAGCGCCGCGAGGAAGCCGTCGGCCGCGGCGCCGAGCCCCTCCTTCGTGACCGCCGCCGTCTCGTCGACGAGGAGCACGAACAAGTCGCCCGCCTCCATCCGCGCTTCGAAGCGCGCGAGCGTCGCGGCGTCGAACTGCTTGTCGTCGCCGGCTTCGCGGGTGATGTACTCGTAGCCGACGCGCGCCTTGGCGTCCCAGCCGTCGAGATCGACCGCCACGTCGCCCTCTTGGAAATGAAAGTCGGTCGCGATCGCGTACCCGGCGTCCGTGAACTTCGCGAGGAGGAGCGCGCAGCCTTCGGCTTCGGTCACGGACGGAGAATCCCCGGCCGCGCGCGCCGGGTCAACGCGAATCGCCGCCGGCGCGCAGCGCGTGGCTCGCCGCGTAGACGTACCGCCGCGCGCGATTGGTGTGCCCCATCGGTTTGTGTGCCGGCAGCGAGTGCCACGGCGAGAACGCGAGCTGGTCGCACGCGGGCGTCGCGCCTGGTTCCACCGTCTGCGGCGGCATCACGACGCGGCCGATGCGCACGAGCGGCGAGTCTTTCTCCTCCCAAATCTTCGACGCGTTCTCCACGGGCGTCCGCTCGGGATCGACCTGGAGCTGCGCGTACAGCGTCATGCAGACGCCGTCCTTCGCCGCGGCCACGAGATCCGCGCGCAGGTAGTCGTCCGAGTCCCGCTTCGGCTCGCGCACGAGGTGGAGATCGCACGGGCGCGTCGCCAGCTTCACGGCCTGGTGCGCGCCGAGGTGAAACGCGCCGCCGCTCCAGAAGCGCTCGGTCACCATGCTGCTGACCGGCGTCGTACGCGAGAGCGCCTGCGCGGCCGTGGGCGCGTGGCCAATGAGGAAGAAGAGGCCTGCGAGCCTCCCGTCGGTGTTGGCCTGCGCGAACTTCATGAACTCCACCGCGTCGCGCCCGACCGGAACCGGCGAGTTGGTCATCAGGAAGTCCTGCGTGTCCGCTTCGTCCGAGAGATACTTCGGGCCCGGGACGCCGAGGACCTTGATGGCGATTCCGCGCGCGTCGAGCTCGTCGTCCGCCTGCCGCCAACCGACGCCGTTCGAGAAGCGCACGCTCACCTCGCGCCGGCCGCTCGCGTCGTCGAAGACGCCGAAGCGCGTGCGCGGGTCGCGGTCGGGGAAGAGCTCGAGGTGGCCTCGGAGGCACGCGTGCGACTTGGCGTGGAAGCCCCGTTGAACGGGCTGGCCGTGCTCGCGCGCCGCTTGCTTCTGGATCGCCTGAATCCGCTCCGCGAAGGCGGCGAATTGCGCCGTCTCCTCGGCCTCGGTTCCGAGGAAGTACTCGGTGTTCATCGCCGCGCGGTCGTCCGTCGGGGTCTGCGGCGGGAGCGGCTCGGCGAGGGGGTCGATCGCCGCCGCGGCGCCCGGCGGCGCGCTCGGGGGAGGGGAGGCGCCGCCTGCGCACGCCGCCATGAGGAGGAGCGCGGGGAAGAACACGCGGCCGGGTCGATCGGTTATCACGTCGTGCCCTGCAGGTTCCTGCAGGCTCCTGCAGTGCGCTGCAGCGAACCTGAACAGCGTTCAGAACAGCTTCTTGCGCTTGCTCGACGCGAGGATGCCGAGCATCTCGCGGTACTTCGCGACGGTGCGCCGCGCGATCTGGATGCCGTCGTTCTTCGCGAGGATCTCGACGATCGCCTGATCGGACAGCGGATTCTGCTTGTCCTCGCTGTCGATGATCTTCTTGATCGCCTGCTTCACGCTCTCGCTCGCGATGTCTTCTTCGGCGACGCGGCGGATCGACGAGTTGAAGAAATACTTCAGCTCGAAGAGGCCCTGCGGCGTGTGGACGTACTTGTTCGTCGTGACGCGGCTGATCGTCGACTCGTGCATGCCGACGGTCTCGGCGACGTCGCGCAGGATCATCGGCTTCAGGAAGGCGACGCCCTTCTCGAAGAAGTCGCGCTGCTTCTCGACGATGCACTCGGTGACGCGGATGATCGTCTTGCGGCGCTGCTCGATCGCGCGAATGAGCCACTGCGCGTTGCGGAGCTTCTCGCCGATGAACTCCTTCGCGTTCGGATCTTTGAGCAGCTGCTTGGTGAGCGCCTCGTTGATGTAGAGCCGCTGCACGCCGCGATCGTTGTCGCTGACGATGAACTTGCCGCCGTCCTTGATGACGTAGACGTCCGGGGTGATCGCGATGCTCTTCTCGTCGGTCTCCGTGAAGTTTCGGGCCGGGCGGCTCTCGAGCTTCTGGATCTCTTTGACCGCCTCGTAGACCTCTTCGACCGGGACTTTCAGGTCGCGCGCGATCGCCTGGTAATTGTGCTTCTCCAGGTTGTGGAGGTGCTTGTCGATGATCGTGACCTCGAGGTCGTCGTAGCCGAAGACCTCGGCCTGGACCATGAGGCACTCTTTGAGATCGCGCGAGCAGACGCCGACCGGATCCCACTCCTGCATGATGCGCAGGACCTCGGGCGCGTCCTCCGGGTTGAGCTCCGCGGACTCGGCCAACTCTTCGATGGTGAGGTCCGGCGTGCGCGTGCCGTCCTCGCGCTCGGTGCCCTTCAGGTCGAGGAAGCCGTTGTCCTCGAGGTTGCCGAGGACGAGCTCGGCGAAGCGGCGCTCGTCGTCCCCGAAGTCGGAGAGCTGGAGCTGCCACTTGAGGTGATCGACGAGGCTCTGTTGCTTGGTGAGGCTTGCCTCGATGGGCGGCAGCTCCTCGAAGCCGCCTCGACTGGCGGGGAGAGGCTGCTGGAGCGTGCGGTTCTCGAGGAACTGCTCCCAGTCGATCTCCTGCGTGCGCTTCTCGTCGGCGTGCGCCGCGTTCGGATCGGCCGCGCGCATGCGATCTTCGAGGCGCTCGATGCGCTCTTCGCCGGCGCTCGCGGCCACGCCGGGGTCGATGGCCTCGTTGGGGGCCGCGCCCGTCTCCGTCTTCTGGCCGCGGGCACGCGGGTCGATTTCGTCATCCGCCAACACCGGGTTGGCGTCGAGCTCTTTGCGGATCTCGTCGATCAACTCCATGCGCGAAAGCTGCAGGAGGCGGATCGCCTGCTGTAGCTGGGGCGTCATGACCAGCTGCTGACTGAGCTTGAGTTGCTGTTTGATTTCCATTCAGAACCAGCTTCCGAGAAGGTAACACCCGGCCGCGGGCAAGCAAAGCCACTTTCGTGCCAGCCGCGCGCCGATCAGACGGCGCGCGGCGGCGGCGGCGGGAGCGAGCGTTGCCAGCTCCCGAGGTAGCGCCCCTGCACGAGCGGGTGCTCGCGGAACGCGTCGGGCGTGTCGGTCACCGCGACCTCGCCGTCGAGCAGCAGGATCGCGCGCGTGCAGATGCGGAGCGCCTCGGCGACGTGGTGATCGGCCAAGATGACTGCGACGCCGTCGCGCGCGAGGCCCGCGAGCAGCTCGCCGAGGTGCGCGGCGCCCTGGGGATCGACGCCGGCGAACGGCTCGTCGCAAATGAGGACGCGCGGGCTCCGCGTGACGGCGCGGGCGAGCTCGAGGCGGCGGCGCTCGCCGGCGGAGAGATTGCCGGCGACGACCTCCATGAGGCCGGTGAGGTTCACGCGCGCGGCCGCGTCCGTGGCGGAGCGCCCGGCCGGCCGCGCGCCGTGGACGATGCGGTGGAAGGCCTCGAGGTTTCCGCGCACCGTGAGCTCCCAGAGGACGCTCGGCGTCTGCGGCACGTAGCCGAGACCCTGCCGCGCGCGGCGCCAGAGCGGCCAGCCGGTGACGTCCTCGCCCGCGAGGCGGACCGTGCCGGACGCGGCTTCGAGCTCGCCAGCGACCGCGCGAAAGAACGTCGATTTGCCGGCGCCCGAGGGGCCGAGCAGGCCGAGCACCTCGCCCGCGCGCGCCTCGAGCGAGACGCCGCGCACGATCGCCTTGCCGCCGCGGACGACGCGCAGCCCTTCGACGCGCAGGCAGGCGCCGGCTTCGCGCGGCGGCTCCGCGGCGGTCACGGCCCTCGCGGCGGAACGGGGAGCGAGCCCTTCACCTGCGTGAGCGTCACCTTCGCCGACGCGATGTCGATCGTCGCCTTCTCGGCCTGCAGCCAGCCCTGGCCGCGCGACAGGCGGACGCCGCCGCGCAGCTCCAGCGACTGTTTGACGAGATCGAGCGTGACCTCCGGCGCCTCGGCGTGGACGCCGCGCACGTCGGCCATCACGCCGCCCGAGCCCTTGGCCCAAGTGATGTGCGGCTGGAGGTTGAACTTCAGATCGATGCGCGGGCAGCTCACCTTCAGGTCGCCCTTCGAGAGGACGACCTTGCCGGTCAGCACCGCCTCGCCGGCGTTGACGTCGACGTCGAGGCGCTCGGCCTCGACGTTCACCTTGTCGCCCCCGACCTCGAGCAGCGGATCGGCGCCGGCGGGCCCCGCGGGCGCCCCGACCGCCAATAGCGGAGCCGCGAGGAGGCTGACGGCGAGGTGACGGAGACGCATGCAGTTGGGAATGCCTGGAAAACGCGGCTCACGCAAGCGCTTCGGACAGCGCCCGCAGCTCGCGGACGAGGCCGGTCGCGGCGGCGGGCGTCGG
>JAYVXL010000558.1:0-4718 GCA_043785185.1 Myxococcales bacterium | reverse complement strand
GCAGCGCACGCGGCTTCGACCGACCGAAGCGCGCCCTCGTGGTCGCCGCGCGCGCGCGCCGTGCGCGCCAGGAGCTCGTGCGCGACCGCGACGTACTTGCCTGCGCGCTGGCGCGTCGCGGTCTCGAGCAATCGCTCGGCCTCGACGCGCGCGCTCTCGAGATCGCCGCACGCGAGCGACCGCCGGGCCCGCGTCGCCTCGAGGCGCAAGAGGTACCGCCAGCGCACCCACTCGTCGCCCGACGCCAGCTCCGCGACGCGCGCGAAGCGCTCGTCCGCCACGCCGGCTTGGCCGATCGCGATGCGGTCCTCGCCGAGGTTCACGAGGGCGTTCGCCTCGGCCTCGGTCTCGCTCGCCGCGCGCCCCGCGTGGGCCGACGCCTCGTCGTACTCGATCGCGCGCTCGAGCATCCCGATCTCGCGGTAGACCCACCCGACGGAGTTGCCGACGCGCGCGCGCATCACCATGTTGTCGTTGCGCTCGGCCAGCTCCAAGGTCGCCTTGAGTGCCGCGAGGGCTTCGCCGAGCCGGCCGCGGTTGGCGACCGCGAGCGCCCCGAACATGCGCGACTCCATGAGGAGGAGCCCGTCGGCGAGCGCCTCTTCGTTCGTGCGCGCGGCCGCTGCGAACGCCGCCTCGGCGGCCTCGTACTCCGACCAGAAATAGTGCAAGAGACCCCGCATATGCAGGACGAGCGGCGACTCCTCGTCGATCTCCTCAAGGCGCGCGGCGCAGGTGTCGAGGTCGCCGACCAGGAGCCGCTCGAGGGCCAGCATGGCGAGCGACTCCAGCCGGAGGGAGCCGAGCCCCTCGCGCTCGGCGATCGCCAGCGCAGCCTGCGCGCGCGCGCGCGCGTCGGCGAGCCGGTGCGACGTGACCATCACGTCGGCGAGCGCGACCTCCGCCGCCCCCTCGAGCGCGGCGTCGCCGCACGCGCGCGCGCACGCGAGGGCGCGCCCGAGGTCGTCGGACGCGGCGTCGTAGCGGCTCATGGCCTGGAGCGCCATCGCGCGCTGGCGATAGATGCCGAAGAGCGTGCGTCCACGGGCGGCGTCGGGCAGGCGCTCGGCGTACCCGATCGCCCGCGTGAGGTGCCGCTCCGCCTCCACGGCTGCGAAGACGCTCATGGCGTTCTCGCCGGCGTGCACCAGAAACCGCGTCGCCTGCGGGAAATCGCGCCCCTCGCCGAAGTGCAGGGCGAGCGCGGCGGCGATCTGAGGCGCGCGGTCGGCGTAGCGCGCGAGCAGCGCCTCGCCGACGCGCTGGTGGAGCATGCTACGACGCTTGCCGACGACGTCCTCGTACAAAGTGTCGCGGTACAGCGCGTGCGCGAAACGCCAGCGCGTCGCCATCGTGCCGTCGGGCAGCTCCTCGTCGCCGAGGCGCCGGAGCAGCCGGTGTTTCTTTGCGATTCCCGCCAGGCGCTCGTCGACGAGCAGGTCGCCCTGAAGGACGGCGTCCGCGACGACGACGCCGAGCAGCTCGGTCCCCTGCACGGCCGCGGCGACGAGGAGCGAGCGCTCGTCCGCGGTCAGCGCGTCGAGCCGCGCGCGCAGCACGCCGCGGAGGCTCTCGGGGATGCCGAGCGCGCGGACGTCGGCGACGTCGGCGTGCCACCCGGCGGCGTCGCGACGTATCCGCCCCTCGTCCACCAGAAAATCGAGGGTCCCCGCGACGAAGAGCGCGTGCCCCTCGGTGCGCGCGTGGACCTCGAAGGCGAGCCGGCGCTCGAAGTCGTTCGGCCCGAAGCGCATATCGATCCAGCGGGCCACGTGCTCCGCCGAGAGCTCGCCGACGCGCACTTCGGTCACCGCACGCTTCGCCCGCCACTCCGCGAGCGTCCCGCGCAGGAGGTGGTTCGGCGCCTCGATCTCGCTGGCGCGCGCGGTCGCGAGCACGATCGCACGGTGACGCGACAGCCGATGCGCGAGGTAGCGGATCGCCTCGACGGTCGACGGATCGGCCCAGTGCACGTCCTCGAGCACAAAAAGCAGCGGTACGCGCGCGGCCAGCGCGCCGACCAAGTCCCCGAGCTCCCGCAGCATTCGCTCGCGGGTCGCACCCATCGAGCCGCGCTCCATCTCGGAGCGCACGTCCGTCTCCGTCGCCGCGCGCAGCCGGAGCGACCACGTCGGCGCGACGCTCAGCAACGTCTCGCGTACGAGCGCGCCGTTCGGGCCTGCGAGGAGATCCTCGAGGAGGTCGAAGAGCGGGAGGTACGCCTCGCCCTCGCCGAACTGCTCGAGGCACCGGCCCCGCCCCACGGCGAGCGGGCCCGCCTCGGTCGCGGCGCGACGGACCGCGGCGTCCGTCAGCGCCGTCTTCCCCTGACCCGCCTCGCCCGTCACGAGGACGACCCCGCCCTCGCCCGCCGCGCCGCGCCGCAGCGCCGCGCCCAGCGTTCCGAGCTCGACGTCGCGCCCGACGAGGAGCGCGGCGTCCTCGCGGCGCGACATCGGCATCTCGACGCCGCCCGAGCTCGCCGCGAGCGACAGCGCGCGCAGCGCGTCGCGGAGCGCGCCGGCGGATGCGTAGCGCCGCGCGCGGTCCTTCGCGAGGGCAGAGAGGATGATGTCGTCGAAGGCGCGCGGAAGGCTCCGCTCCACGCCGCTCGGCGGCACCGGATCGACCTGCGTGACGTTGTGGATCACCTGCGCCGGCTCCGTCCCCGGGAAGGAGCGCCGGCCGGTCGCGGCCTCGTAGAGCAAGCAGCCGAGCGCGAACACGTCGGCGCGCCCGTCCACATCGCCGCCTCGCATTTGCTCGGGCGCCATGTACGCCAGCGTCCCGACCACCGCGCCCGGCGCGGTGAGCGGCGCGAACCCCGTCGCGCCGTCGCTCCCGAAGGGTGCGTCGCCCGCGGGCTTCGCGATGCCGAAGTCGAGCACCTTGGCGCGCCCGCGCGGCGTCACGATGACGTTGGCCGGCTTGATGTCGCGGTGCACGATCCCCGCCGCGTGCGCGCATTCGAGGGCGTCGGCGACGTCGGTCCCCAGCGCCAGCACGCGCTCGAAGTCCAGCCGACCGCGGGCGACGAGCGCGTCGAGCGGCTCTCCCTGGACGAGCTCCATGACGATGAAGTCGACGCCCTCCGCCTCTTCGATCGCGTAGATGGTGACGATGTTCGGGTGCGTGAGCGCGGACGCGGCGCGCGCCTCGCGCAGCAGGCGAAGCCGCGCCGCCTTGTCCGCCCGCGCGTGAGCGGCGACGAGCTTGAGCGCGACGGGGCGACCGAGCTTCTCGTCCCAGCCCTTGTAGACCGCACCCATGCCGCCTTCGCCCAGCTTCGCGCCGACGCGGTAGTGCAGGAGCGCCCTTGGCTCCGCGGTGCGCTCGGGCGTGCGCGCGAGCGTGCGCAGGAGGGCGTCGAGGTCGTCGATCGGCGGGATCTCGGCTTCGGTCATGTCCCCGTGCTTACTGTCTCACGGCAACCGCGCGGGCGTCGACGCGCGGCGTGCTCGGGTTAGAATCGCAATCGTGAGCTCCGGAGCGGAGGACGTGTCGCGCCTCGAGGCCGAGATCGGCGCGCGCCTCGAAGAAGGCGACCACGCCGGCGCCGCCACATGCGCCCTGCGCGGCTACGGGCCGGAGATCCTCGGCTACCTCGCCTCGATTCTGCGAGACGCGCCCGCCGCCGACGAGGTCTTCTCGACCTTCTGCGAGGATCTCTGGCGCGGCGTACCGCAGTTCCGGCGCGCGTCGAGCTTCCGGACGTGGGCCTACAAGATCGCGTGGCATGCCGCCGTCCGTCACCTCGAGGATCCGTTCAAGAAGCGCGGCCAACCGCTTGCGACGGAGCAAGCCGAGAAGCTCGCCGTCGAGGTGCGCACGACGACGGCGCTGCACTTGCGCGACACGGCGAAGGACGCGCTCGCGGCGTTGCGCGCCGGGCTCGCCCCCGAAGAGCAGGCCCTGCTCGTGCTCCGCGTGGACCGCGGCCTCTCGTGGACGGAGATCGCCGAGGCGCTCGCCGATGCGGGTGCCCCCGCCGCGGGCGAGGCCGCGCTCCGCAAGCGCTTCGAGCGCCTGAAGGGGAAGCTCCGGCAGGAGGCCGAGGCCCTCGGTCTCCTGCCGCCCCCCAAGTAACGCTGCGCGCGTCACGCGGCGCTCAGGGTGTGTCGACGAAGACCTTCTTGAACGGAGCCTTCACCGCCCAGCGGGTCATCGCACCCTTCGGGAAGCTGACGACGTCGCCCGGGCGCATGTCGATCGTCGGCCCACCTTCCTGCGAGACGACCACATGCCCCTCGAGCACGTGCAGCGACTCGTTCAGCTCGAAGCGGTAGTCGAAGACCGACGGCTGGCACGTCCAGATGCCGGCGTAGTAGGGCGCCTCCCCCGCGCCGCTCACCCGGAGCCAGTGGACCTGACCATTGGGATCGCCCTCTTTGATGGTCTCTTTCGGAAGCGGATAGGGCTCCCAGCTGCTGGTGGCGTCGATACGGGTCTTGGTGACGGTCTTGGCGGTCATGGCAGGTTCTCCCCAGGCTCACTGATTTAGCCCGTTTTCTAGTAGAGAGCGCGCCGGCGCGATGTGACGTTCTTTTTTCGGCGTGCGAGGTGCCTCGACGGGGTCGACATCTCGCGCAAGCTTTCCTAAGTGCTACGAGCCCGGTATGTCCCCGCCCGCGCGGCCGAAGACCAAGAAGCTCCCCACGAGTCGCGTCGGCCGCCTCGCGCGCGTGGCGGCGATCGGCCTCTCGAGCGGCGCCGCCCGC
>JAYVXL010000557.1:0-4739 GCA_043785185.1 Myxococcales bacterium | reverse complement strand
TCGCGCATTTCCTTCCGAGCGAATATCTCCTCGCCGGCTTCACCGGCATCATGGTGCTCACCGGCGCGATGATGCTTCGGCGACGGAAGGAGACGGCCCCTTCCACGGATGCGCCCTTCGGCCGGACCGCGGTGATCGGCATTCTCGTCGGAGCTCTCACCGGTGTCGTCGGCGCGGGCGGTGGATTCGTTGTCGTTCCCGCGCTCGCGATGCTGTGCGGCCTTCCGATCGGGGAGGCCATCGCGACCTCACTGCTGGTCATCGCCATGAATTCGTTCGCTGGCTTCGCCGGCTACGTGGGTCATGTCCACGTGGATCCACGAATCGCGGCCGTCGTCACCGCAGCCGCCGTTGTCGGCAGCTTCGGCGGCGCGCTGCTCGCGGGTCGACTTCGTCCGGAGTCGCTGCGACGTGGGTTCGCCGTCTTCGTCATCGGGATGGCCGCGGTGATGACGTACCGGCAGCTCCCTCCAGGACTGCGAGAACGTCTCGTCACGGACCCTCGCGTCACCCACGCTCTCGCCGCCATCGTGGGCGCCGGGCTGGCTTACCTCGCCGTCCGGCTCCGTCGCAGTCGCCTCAAGCCATCGCAGTCGTCGCCGCTCGCCATCCGGAGGAATGCACGATGAAACCGCTCGTTTTCGCCCTCTTCTCGTTCGCCGTGGCCGTTGCCGGATGTACACCCTCGTCGACGGTCGCCAAGGCGGCCCCACCGGTGCCATTGACGCCGCGGCACGTGACCTTCCTCCATATCGCCGACACCCACGCGCAGCTCGAGACCCACCCCGAGTACATGCCCGGGCAGTCGCCAGAGCTGCAAACGATGGGAGGCTACGCGAGGTTGAAGACGGCGATCGACCGCGAGCGCGCTTCCTCGAAGGGAGCCGTCTTCGTGGCGGATGGGGGCGACACGTTCCAGGGGTCGGGTCCAGCAGCCTGGAGCGAGGGCGAGGTTGTGCTCGGCCCACTCAACGCGCTCGGTCTCGACGTGTGCGTCCCCGGCAACTGGGAGGTCGTGTACGGACCGGATCGGTTTCGGGACCTCATGAAACGCGTTTCATGCAAGGTCACGACGTACAATTTTCACGACACCAAGACGGGCGTGCGCTTGTTCGCTCCCGAGGTGACGCTCGAGCGCGAAGGCGTGCGGGTCGCCTTCGTCGGTATCACCGATCCAACGACGACGAAGCGCCAGCCGCCGGACGAGGTCGTGGGCCTCGACTCGACGCGCATGGACGGCCTGCGCGATTTCGTGAAGTCGGTGCGCACGAGCGAGCGCGCGGACCTGGTCGTCGCCGTAACCCACACCGGTCTCTCCGTGTCTCGCCAGATCGCCCGAGAAATTCCCGAGTTTGACATCGTCCTCTCAGGCCACACCCACGAGCGCACCGAGCACGCCATCCTCGAGGGGAAAGTCATCGTTGTCGAGCCAGGCTCGATGGGGTCGTTTCTCGGCCGGCTCGACGTCTTGGTCGGGGAGAAGGGCGGAGTCGCGGGCTACGAGTTCAAGCTCCTCCCGATTCGCGCGGCGGACTACGCCGAGGACCCGGCGGTGAAGAAGCTCGTCGACGACGCTCTTGCCCCGTACCGCGCGCGCGCGAACGAGGTCGTGGGCAAGACCGAGACGACGCTCCTGCGCTACGACGTCCTCGAGTCGACGACCGATGACTTCGTGACCGATGCGGTGCGCGAGGTAGGCGGCGCGGACATGGGCTTCAGCAACGGGTTCCGCTATGCGCCACCGCTCCCGGCTGGACCGATCACCGAGGGCGATCTGTGGAAGATCCTCCCGCTCGACGCGCGCATGAAGAAGGCGTGGGTCACCGGGAAGGAGCTGCGCAGCTACCTGGAGAACGAGCTCGAGCTCGTGTTCTCGCCGGACCCCTGGAAGCTCTCGGGCGGCTGGGGTCCTCGGGCTTCCGGGATGGAGATGGTCTTCGCCGCCAAGGCGCCAAACGGCTCGCGCCTCCGCGAGGTGCGGGTGCTTGGGAAGTCGATCGTGGACGATGCGAAGTACTCGCTCGCTGGTTGCGAGCGCGCGGGCGAGCCGCTCGACGTTGTCTGCCGCATGAAAGGCACACACGATCCGGTCGTCTTGCCGATGACGGTCCACGAGGCTCTTCGGAAGTACCTCGTGAAACATCCCGTCATCGCCCCGAAGCGCGAAGGGCGCGCGAAGGCGGTCGATCTGCCGCCCGTTATCTTCAGCCAAGACGACATCCTTCTCGGCGGGCATTGAGCCCGCGCGCTACTCTTCCTTCAAGGTCGCATGACGAACTTCACACCGTGGTCCGCGCTCTTTGGGGGCGCATTGATCGGCATCAGCGCCTCCCTCTTGCTCCTGCTCAACGGCCGTGTCGCGGGCATCAGCGGCATCGTTGGCGGTCTTTTGCAGCCTCGCCGAGAGGAGACGTCGTGGCGTGCGCTGTTCGTCGCGGGCCTCTTGGTCGGCGGGCTCGTGCTCTTTCTCCTCCGGCCCGCGTGGTTCGGTGCGGCGCCCGTGTCCCTCCCGCTCGCGATCGTCGGGGGGCTGTTCGTCGGCTTCGGCACCCGACTCGGGAGCGGCTGCACGAGTGGTCATGGGGGCTGCGGTCTAAGCCGCTTTTCGGGGCGATCACTCGCTGCGACGATGACGTTCATGGCGACCGGCGCATTGGCCGCCTTCGTCATGCAGCACGTGGTGGGAGGGGCCCGATGAAGCGCACGGATCTCGTCGCATTCGTCGCCGGGCTGACGTTCGCGATCGGGCTCGGCGTCTCGGGGATGACGCAGCCGGCAAAGGTGATCGCGTTCCTCGATGTCACCGGCGCGTGGGACCCGAGCCTCGCGTTCGTGATGCTTGGCGCCATCGGGGTGCATCTCGTCTTTGCGCGGCGCGCGAAGACCGCTGCCGCGCCCCGCTTCGCCCCCGCGTTCGCCCTGCCACTCACGACGGGGATCGACCGACGTCTCCTGCTCGGCGCAGCGCTCTTCGGCATCGGCTGGGGCATCGCGGGGTTCTGCCCGGGGCCTGCCGTCGTCTCGGTGGTGACACTCGCCCCGACGGCGCTCGCCTTCGTCGCGGCGATGCTCGTCGCCATGGGCGCCTACGCGTTCGTGTTCGAGCGCGCCAGGCCGGGCGCACGAGCCGCTGACGATGACGTGGCGCCCGTTGCCTCGCCCTGACGATTACTTCTCGTCGCGAGGCTGCACGAGGCCGAGCTCTTTCATGCGGCGCCACAGCGTGATCCGACTGATGCCGAGGCTCTTGGCCGCGCGTGCCTTGCTGCCGCTGGCGCGCTCGATTGCACGAAGGATCTTGGCAGCCTCGGGCGATGCGGCCGGGAGCGGGGGCGGGGTGTTCGCGTGCGGCTGCGGGTCCTCGATCTCCGCCTGCGGCGAGGAGAGCTCGGGCGGAAGATCCCCCGGGGCGAGCACTGGACCCTCGCCGATCGCGAACGCGTACTCGAGGACGTTTCGCAGCTCCCGCACATTGCCGGGCCAGTCGTACCCCGCGAGCACCGCCTTTGCGCTCTGGGAAACGCGACCGATCTTCCGCGTGCCGCGCGCGTTCATCTGCTCGATGAACCGCTCGGCGAGCAGAATCACGTCACCGCCGCGCGCACGGAGCGGCGGTATGAAGACCGGGATGACACGCAGGCGGTACATCAAGTCGGCGCGAAATCGCCCGGCCTCCACCTCTCCTCGCAGCGCGCGGTGCGTTGCCGCGACGATCCGCACGTCGACCGCGACCGGCTCTCGCGCACCCACGGGCATCACCGTGTGCGTCTCGAGGACGCGCAGCAGCTTCGCTTGCAGCTCGAGCGGGAGCTCTGCGACCTCGTCGAGAAACAGCGTCCCCTTGTCGGCGAGCTTGAAGTGACCGGGGTTGTCGCGCACCGCGCCGGTGAAGGCACCGCGGACATGGCCGAAAAGCTCGCTTTCGAGGAGAGGCGCGGGCATCGCGGCGCAGTTGATCGCCCGGAACGGCCCCTTGGCACGTGGCGAGATCTCGTGGAGCGCGGTGGCGACGAGCTCCTTGCCCGAGCCCGTCTCCCCGCGCACGAGGACACTCGCGTCGGTGCGGGCGACTTTCTCGATGACGCGAAACAGCCGGCGGGTCGCGGCGTCGGCGCTCCACATGCCGTGAAACAGCTCGGGACCATCGCCCTCGATCGGTTCCTCGTCGAGCAGGAGCGCCCAACCGATCCGCGATCCATTCTGGTGAATCGGCGCCGCCGAGACGCGCAGCGATCGATCACCGTCTCGTCCTGGTCGTGGAACGGTGGCTGTCACCGCCCGACCCGCAGCGAGCGCCTCGGCGACCGGACGCTTGGCCGACTCGCCGCACAAGAGCTTCGGTGCAGAGATGCCGATGGGGATGTCCCCGAGAAGCGCCATCGCTTGCGCGGTGAACGACACGACGCGCAGGTCGCGATCGAGCACGACGACCGCTCCTCCGCCGAGCTCCTCCAGAGCGGCGAGCGTCAGGTCCCTCAGCACAGCGGGCGCGGAGCGGGGCACGCCCCCATAGAAGCGCGGTCGCGGTGTTTCAGCAATGTTTCACAACGCAGCTGCGAGGAGAGGCTGGGGACGACATGACCACCCGGTCCCCCGTTCGCCTTGGCATCCGCGAAAACCTTCCGCAGTTCGCGCTGCTTGTGGTGGTCAACGCGTTCGTCGGCGCGATGGTCGGCATGGAGAGGAGCATTCTCCCCGCCATCGCGACTCAGGAATTTCACTTGGCAGCGCGCGCGGGA
>JAYVXL010000556.1:0-4759 GCA_043785185.1 Myxococcales bacterium | reverse complement strand
GCGATGACGTACGACGGCGCCGGCTTACTCCTCTTCGGCGGGCGAGGTCTCTGGCCGCTCGAGTCGAGAGATCCAGCAGTCCGCCAAAAAGGAGGGTCCGGCCGCGCGCGGCGTCGTAGACGAGGTGTGCGTCGCGCGCCGACGGGCGAACGGCCGGCTCCTTTCGAGACCACGCCGCGCCATCCCACTCCCAGGTCTCGTCGAAAGCGCCGTTGGTCGCGGAGCCGCCGAACAGGACGAGCCGATCGCGCGCGCGGTCGTAGGCCAGGCCGAACGCCGCGCGGTTCGTCGGCGCGTTCGCGCCGGGCAAAGGCGCCCAGCGGACGCCATCGTACGAGCTCAGCGCCAGCGCGCCGCTGGGGTCACGCGCGGCGCCGACGATCGCGCGCAGCCGATCATCGTACGCCATCGCGTCGAGGACGTTCGATGGGACCGGGACCGGCGTCCAGCTGCCGCTCGACCACTCCCAGACCTCGTTGCCTGGATAGCTCGCGACGAGCACGCCGCGTCCGTTGCGACGCTGGTCGGCACCGCGCCGGCGTTCGGCGCCACCCCCGACGAGGGGACGACGGCCCACGCCGCCCCGTCGTACGACCACACCGTCGCGCCGTTGTCCGGGACACCCCGAGGACGGCCCGGGACGGGGCCGGGCCGCGCGGGCGCCGAGAAAAATAGTGCTCTCGCGCTGGCACGAGGCTCGCTGAGAGGCGGAGCAAGGAGTCCGTGACCATGAACCGCTCTTCCCGTCCGCACGCACGCTTCGTCGGCCCGCTCCTCGCCCTTCACGCGCTGCTCCTCTACGCGTGCATGGCCGGCGGAGGCGGCGACGGGGCGGATCCCTCCGCTCCCGCAGAGCCCGACGCCTCGACGACGCCGACCCGCAAGACGGACGGCGCCGAGCCAACGCTCGCGGAGCGCGGCGCCCGCTATGTCCACGCGCGCGGCTGTGTCCGATGCCACCAGTCCGACGACGCGGCCGATGGGATTCTGTCCGGCCGCAGGGAGCCGCGCCCAGGCACCCTCGCGTACCCGAAGAATCTCACGCCCGATCTGGAGACGGGGCTCGGCGACTGGAGCGATCGCCTCATCCTCCGCGCGATCCGCGAGGGCGTGGATGACGGCGCCGCGCCGCTCTGCGCGACCATGCCGCGCTACGTGGACATGAGCGACGACGAGGGCGCCGCGATCGTCGCGTACCTCCGCGCGCTCGCCCCTGTCCACCGGGTCATCCCCGAGAGTCGGTGCGGCAGCCCGATGGGGGATTCAGGCTCCGCCGACGCGCGCGCCGGCGACGCGCACGCCGAGGCGTCCGCCGCCGCGGACAGCGGAGGGGACGGCGGCGCTCCCGCGTGCGCCGGCCTCGCGAGCCCGCAGACCCCTGCCCCCTGCCACGCGTGCGGCACGCGCGCGTGCCAGCCGAACGGCTGCTACGGCGGCTACGTCTGCGACACGGCGACGCGAACGTGTCACCCGGCGCCGAGCGGCTGCGCGGCGGCCCCGTGACGTCACCCGCCGCAGCGGTCGATGGCCCGCTCCGTCAATCGGCGTTCGCTCTGACCACCGCGACTTGGGCTGTGACGGCCCGCTGCGACGAGGCGACGCCTTGAAGCGGCACGTCGACCACGACGGAATACTTGCCGGGCGGCAGAGGCTTCGGCGCCGTCTTCGGGACGACGCGGTGCCCGGCGTCGTCCTCGAACGGCGGATACGGCGCAGGGATCCCCAGCGCGAGCCACACGAACGAGTGCGAGAGCGTGGCCTCGGGCGCGAGCACGACACGGTACAGTCGCAGCGGCGCAGGCGACCCCGGCGGGACGAGGCGCAGCTGGTCGACGGACACGCCGCGCGCGTCGAGCGTCTTCATTCCGAAGCGCGCGCGAAACCCCTCGGCCGGCCCGCTCCGCGGGGGCGACAGGCCGGTCAGGAGCGACCAGTCATAGTGCGGCCCCGCCCCCGGCGGCTCCGCCTCGAGCACGATCGCGATGGACCGCTTGCCGGTGTTGGTGATCGCGAGGCGCAGGTTGATCTGACCGCCGCCGAGCGTCTCCGGCGCGTCGGGCGTCAGCGTCAACGCGACAGAGCGCATCGCGCCGACGGTGTCGGCGGCTTCCGCGCTCGGGACCACGCACGTCTCGTCCGACTCGACGCCCGCGACAGGTCCGCTGCGCCGGCAGCCCGGGCCGAGCGCGTCGGTCGGCGGAGGCACGTCCTTGGTGCGGCCGTCGTCGGCGGCGTCGACCGGCGCTGGCGTCCCCTTGCTCGGCTCGCACCCGCCGACCACGGCCGCGAGGAGGGCCGCGTGGACGCCGCCGCGCACGGCCCCCACGCGCCCCTAATTCCCGCCGTAAAACACGATACGGAGCCCTGCCAGCGCGCCGTGCCGTTCGATCGCGCGCGACGTGATGACGTCGTATTCAACGGTCGGACCGGCGGCGGCGTGGCCGCCAAGGAGCTTCGGCGTCCACGCCTCGTAGAACGCGCCGACGCCGAGGAACGACTGCGCGCCGTCGGCCTCCGGGTAGTTGCCGGGCCGCTTGGTCTTCAGCGTCGTCGCGCCGAGGCCGAGCTGCGTGAACACGCCGAGGTCAGCGAGCGGTGGCACGAGTCGGTAGAGCGGGAACGCCTCGACCCGAAATCCGCCGCCGGCGCCCGAGGATCGCCAGCCCGCGCTCTGGTACGTGCCGCTCCCGAACCAGAGGCCGAAGCTCACGTAATCCGTGAGCGCGCCCATCACGAAGAGCGAGCTCCCGAAGCCCGTCATGAGGTCGCTCGCGGAGTAGAACGCCGGATCGTCGATCTTCGTCGCGCTGTTCGGATAGCCGCTCGACCCTGCGAGCCCGACGCCCAGGCCCAAGCCGACGACGACGCCGGAGCGCCGCTCGCTCGGAGCGTCGAGCGTCGTCGCCGACTCCTCCGCCGACGCCGCGGCGGGCAGAAGGAGGGCGGCGAGACCGACGAAGGCGCGCTTCACGTGGGCGAGGTTACCGTAAACCTGCGGCCCGGTCGTCAGCCGACCGTCTTGCCGGCGAGCTCGGCGCCCGCCTCGAGGCACATCAGCCGGACGCGCCCGCTCGCCGCGGTCTTCCCCGCCTCGTCGGTGACGGTCGCCTCCCAGACCTGGGTTCGCCGGCCGCGCGTGATCGGGCGCGCGGTCACCACGAGCTTGCCCGTCCGCGCCGCGCGGATGAAGGACGTCGAGTTCTCCAGACCGACGACCGACTGCCCGCGCGCCATGGCGAAGACGGCCGCGCCCGTGGAGCACGCGGCCTCGATGAGGCCGCAGTGCAGGCCGCCATGCACGATGCCGTACGGCTGGAGGTGCTGCGCGGCCAGGGTGACCTCGCCGACGACGAGGTCCTCCGTCGCCTGCGTGAAGCGGAGGCCCATCGCGTCGTTCCAGCCGCCGAGGTTCTTGTTGAGCTGCGCCGAGAAGTCTTCGCCCATGGCGCCGAGACCTTACCCGACCCTCGCAGCGTGCGCGACCGCTGCAGCGGGCCGCGGCGGGTCGTTTGACGGTTCCTGTCCCTGCCCTCCTGCTCTATATCCGATCGACCATGACCGAGCGCGATCCCTCCCTTCAGGCGTCCGACCCCCAGATCGCCAAGCTCATCGCGGACGAGAATCGCCGCGAGCACGAGAGCTTCCGCCTCATCGCCAGCGAGAACTACGCCTCGCGTGCGGTCATGGAGGCGACCGGCTCCGTCCTCGCGAACAAGTACTCCGAGGGGTACGCCAAAAAGCGGTACTACGAGGGCCAGCAGGTCATCGATCAGGTCGAGGAGCTCGCGATCGCCCGCCTGAAGACGCTCTTCGGTGCGGAGCACGTCAACGTGCAGCCGTACTCCGGCAGCCCGGCCAACCTCGCCGTGTACCTCGCCTTCTGCCAGCCGGGAGACACGATCATGGGCCTCGGGCTGCCGGCCGGCGGCCACCTGACGCACGGCTGGTCCGTGTCGATCACGGGCAAGTACTTCAAGAGTGTCCCGTATGGGGTCGGCAAGGACGACCACCGCATCGACATGGACGAGGTGCGCAAGCTCGCCAAAGAACACCGCCCCAAGCTCCTGTGGTGCGGCACCACCGCGTACCCGCGCCGCATCGACTGGACGGCGTTCCGCTCGGTGGCCGACGAGGTCGGCGCCGTGCTCGCGGCGGACATCGCGCACATCTCTGGCCTCGTCTGCGGCGGCGCGCACCCCTCGCCCGTCGGCATCGCGGACGTCGTCACCTCCACCACCCACAAGACGTTCCGCGGCCCGCGCGGCGGCATGATCTTCTGCAGGGCGCAGCACGCGTCGGCCATCGATCGCGCCGTGTTCCCGGGCCTCCAAGGCGGCCCGCACAACAACACCACCGCGGGCATCGCCGTCGCGGCGAACGAGGCGCTGCAGCCCAGCTTCAAGGCGTACGCGCAAGCGATCGTCGACAACGCGAAGAGCCTCGCCGATGAGCTCACCGGCCGCGGCTTTGTGCTCACCACCGGCGGCACGGACAATCACCTCATGGTCGTCGATCTCAGCAGCAAGAACGTCTCCGGCAAGGTCGCCGCGCAGGCGCTCGACAAGGCGGGGATCGTCCTCAACTACAACTCCATCCCGTTCGACCCGCGCAAGCCCTTCGATCCGTCGGGCGTCCGCCTCGGGACGCCCGCGGTCACCTCGCGCGGTATGGGCAAGCCGGAGATGAAGCAGCTCGCCGAGTGGATGGATCGCGTCGTCAAAGCGCCTGCGGACGAGGCGCTCCTTGCCAAGGTCGCCGG
>JAYVXL010000555.1:0-4761 GCA_043785185.1 Myxococcales bacterium | reverse complement strand
CGTTGGCCGCACCGTTAAAGTCATCGCCCGATGAGGAGCAGAGGTTGACCTCCCCATGACCGTCGTCCTCACCGGACCACAGTTCGTCTTGCCGCACGTGGGGGGCGTGCTTCGTGAGCTAAAGGTGCGCGGTCCGGTCGCCGTCGTGACGGCCGGGTGGCAGGAGCGCGAGACCGATCCGGGCCTCGTTCCGGACCTCGGCGTGCCGACCGTGAACCTCACCCTGCACGCGCGCGCGGAGGACGTATTCGCCCGCGACAAGGACTTCGGCGCCGCCTACAAGGAGCGACAGACGCGCCTGCGTATGATGCAGGACTTCTACCGCGTGCGCCTCGATCACGCGCGCGCGGCCGCGCACGCCATCTCGGTGCGCCACGTCGATCCGGTGCTCCTCGCCGAAGAGCGCAAAGCGTCGATCGACGCGGTGAAGAACCTCGACAAGGACCACCTCGAGCGCTGCGCCGCCGTGACCCGCGCGTTCGACGAGAAGTGGCCGCTCGCCGAGCGCGACTCGGTCGCGGATCAGAAGAAGGAGCTCGCCGCGCTCCTCGAGCCGAGCGACGCCGTGCTCATCGCCGGCGGCCACGTCGCCGTGCTCCTCAATCGCCTGAAGCTCTTCGATCTCATCGGCCTCATCGGCAACCGCACGATCATCGCGTGGTCGGCCGGCGCGATGACGTTGTGCGAGCTCGTCGTCCTCTTCCACGAGAACCCGCCGCACGGCCAGGGCGGCGCGGAGCTGCTCGATCGCGGCCTCGGCGTCGTCAAAGGCGTCGCCGTCCTGCCGAGCCCGCGCCTGCGCCTTCGCCTCGACGATCCGATCAACGTCGGCAACTTCGCGCGGCGCTTCGAGCCGCTCGCGTGCGTGACGCTCGACCACGGCTCGCGCCTCGTCGCCAAGCGCGGAAAGGTCGTGTCCGGCACGGTCACCCAGAAGCTCATGCCCGACGGCACCATCCAGCGGGGTTGGCCGTGAGCGGGCGCGCGATCGACCGCTTCATCGCGGGCCCCCACACGCAGGCGGCGGTGGACGGCTTCGTCTCGTCGCACACGTTCCCGATCGTCGAGGGCTCGCAGATCACGTTCGCGTTCCGCGGGCACGCCGACGCCGTGCACCTCAAACACTGGGTCTACGGCCTCCCGCAGTCCCAAACGCTCGCGAAGGTCGACGGCGTCGATCTCTGGCACCTCACGCTCGGCGTGCCGCCCAAATCGCGCATCGAGTACAAATTCGAGGTCGTCCGCGGCGGCAAGGGCGAGTGGATGGAGGATCCGCTCAACCCGAACCGCGCGCGCGATCCGTTCGGCGCGAACTCCGTCGCCCACGGCGAGGGCTACGAGACGCCCGACTGGATCGAGCGCGACCCCGAGGCGCGCACCGGCCTCGTCGACGAGGTGATGATCGACAGCAAGGCGCTGGGTCGCCGCACGTTCGGCCTGTACCTGCCGGCGCGCTACCGGAGGAGCCGCCGCTACCCGCTCCTCGTCGTGCACGACGGCCACGACTACAACCGCTACGCGCGCCTGCAGGTCATCCTCGACAACCTCATCCACCGCCTCGAGATCCCCGATCTGGTGGTGTGCATGACGAGCTCGCCCAATCGGCTCGTCGAGTACGCCAACGACGAGAACCACGCGAAGTACCTGACCGAGGACCTCGTGCCCCACCTCGAGAAGACGCTCCCGCTCGAGGCGCGCCCTCAAGGCCGCTGCCTGATGGGCGCGAGCTTCGGCGCCGTCGCGGCGCTTGCGGCGGCGTGGCGGAGCCCTGGATTTTACGGCCGACTGCTCCTTCAGTCCGGCTCGTTCGCGTTCGCGGACATCGGCGAGCGCAACCACCGCGGGCCGCTCTTCGACCCGATCGTGAAGTTCGTGAACGATCTCCGCGCCGACCCCATCGCCGTCAGCGAGAAGGTCTACATCAGCTGCGGCACGTACGAATCGCTCATCTACGAGAACCGCTCGCTCGCCCCTGTCCTCGAGGGCACGGGGATGGACGTGAAGTTCGTCGAGGCGCGCGACGGTCACAATTGGGAAAACTGGCGCGATCGCCTGCGGGAGGGCCTGTCGTGGCTGTTTCCGGGCCCGCTCCTGCTGGTATACGAATGAGTGGAGGCTGACATGGCCCACGTGACACGCAGGATCGGACTCTCGCTCGGCGCCGATATCTGCTGGCCGATTTGCTACGAAGCGATCGTCAAGAAGCTCGCCGTGAGCGTCCCGCACCAGGGCGACACGGTCGGCGTCGAGGTGGAGCGCGTGACGATCGAGCCGTTCGATCTGCAGCAACCCTGCCGCTACGACGTCGTCATCGACCGCCTGACGCACTGGTACCACACGAGCCGCGAGTGGATAAAGAAGGCCGTCCTCATGGACGACCTCTACGTCTTCAATAACCCGTGGTCGGTCCAGTCCATGGAGAAGCAGACGACCTACTGCGCGATGATGCACCTGGGGATGCCGATCCCTAAGACGTGGCTCATCCCGCCGAAGTCGTACGAGGAGCTGCCCGACCTCGGCCCCACGCTCAAGAGCTACGCGCGCCTGTTCGACCTCGGCGGGCTCGGCAAAGAGATGGGCTACCCGATGTTCATGAAGCCCTACGACGGCGGCGGGTGGAAGGGCGTGAGCCGCATCGCCGACGAAGCGGCGCTCCGCGCGCGCTACGACGAGAGCGGCAAGCTCGTCATGCACCTGCAAAAGGCCGTCGATCCGTTCGACCGCTTCATCCGCTGCGTCGGCTTCGGCCCGCAGACCAAGATCGTCCGGTACGACCCGGGTGCGCCGCTTCACGATCGCTACACGATGGACAAGGGCTTCGTCTCGGACGAGGAGACGCAGCTCCTGCGCGACACGACGCTGACGATCAACGCGTTCTTCGGCTGGGACTTCAACTCGTGCGAGGCGCTCAGCCAGGCCGGCGTCTGGTACCCGATCGACTTCGCGAACCCGTGCCCCGACTCGCAGGTGACGTCGCTCCACTACCACTTCCCGTGGCTCGTGAAGGCGTACGTGCGGTGGTCCTTGTTCTGCGCGGTGACGCGGCGTCCGATGCGACGCACGCTCGACTGGGAGCCGTTCTACGCCGTAGCCAAGCGCGATTTGCCGTACAGGGAGAAGCTGCGGGAGTACGCCAAGATCGCCGACCAGCGCTTCGACACGGCGCGCTTCGACGAGTTCTCTGCCACGCACCTCGGGAACCTCGACGAGATCGCGTGGGAGTTCTTCGGAACCCAGCAGGCGAAGGACGCCGTGCGGAAGAAGGTGACGGCGCTCTTCCCGGCGAACGAGGTCGAGCAGTTCACCGAGCTCTTCTGGAGCCGCATCGGCGCGTGGCGCGACGACGCCAAGTCCGAAGGCGGCAAATGAAGACGTCGCTCACGTGGCGCTCCGAGCGCGTGCAGCGGGAGGTCACCCTCGTCCGGTGGGGGACGGTCGGCCAGCCCGTGCTGCTCTTCCCGACGGCGGGCGGCGACGCGGAGGAGATCGAGCGCTTCCACATGATCACGGTGCTGCAGCCCCTGCTCGAGGCCGGCAAAATCAAGATCTACTCGTGCGACAGCGTGGCCGGCGCCGCGCTCCTCGCGCGCGAGAAGAACGCGCGCCACCAGATGTGGCTGCAGAACATGTTCCACCAGTACATCCGGCACGAGGTCGTGCCCGCCATCCGCAAAGACTGCGAAACCCCGGACATCGACGTGTGGTCGGCCGGCGCGTCGATCGGCGCGTTCCACGCCGTCGCGGTGCTCTGCCGCTTCCCGGACGTCTTCGCCCGCGCCTGCGCGATGAGCGGCACGTACGATTTGCGCCGCTTCTACGACGCCACGGAGTTCTCCGATGACTTCTGGGTCTCGTCGCCGGTCCACTTCGTCCCGACCTTGGCCGGCCCGCATCTCGACAAGCTGCGCACGCGCTTCTGCCTGATGCCTTCGGGCGAAGGGAGAGCCGAGGACATCGGCGAGTCCTGGCGGATGGCGAGCGCGCTCGGCAAGCAAGGCGTCCCGAACCGGGTAGACTCTTGGGGAGCGGGGACGCCGCACGACTGGGAGACTTGGCGAAAGATGCTCCCGCAGTACTTGGGCGAATGGACGCAGGCCCGATAGGGCCGAGAGGCCAGATAGCAGCACCATGACGACGACGCGCTCGCACAAGCAGGTGGATCAAGAGCAAGACGCGCAGAAGCGGCGCGAGTTCATGCACGCGATCCTCGCCGACTTGCGCGCGCTCGAGCGGATGCTGGCCGAGGGGCGATTCGAGACGGGCATCCGCCGCGTCGGCGCGGAGCAGGAAATCTTCCTCCTCGACCCGAGCTGGCTGCCGGCGCGCGGCGTCCTCGCGATGCTGGAGCAGCTGAAGGACCCACACTTTACGACCGAGCTCGGCCAGTTCCAGCTCGAAATGAACTGCGATCCGCAGCCGTTCGCCGGCGACGGCCTCTCGCGCCTCGAGAGACAGCTGAACGAGCTGATGACCAAGACGCACGCGGCGGCCGGCGAGCTCGGCATGCGCGCGGTGCTCATGGGGATGCTGCCGACCATTCGCAAAGAGGACCTGAGCCTCGACGGAATGGTCCCGAGCCCGCGGTACCTCGCCATCAACAAGGCGATGTACGAGCTGCGCGGCGGCGCGTTCGACTTCTCGATCAAAGGACTCGACGAGCTCGTCATCCAGCACGACTCGGTGATGGTCGAGGCCTGCAACTCGAGCTTCCAAGTCCACCTTCAAGTCGATCCGTCCGAGTTCGCGAGGATGTACAACCTC
>JAYVXL010000554.1:0-4772 GCA_043785185.1 Myxococcales bacterium | reverse complement strand
GTCCACCGGCATGTAGGTCGGCCCGGCGCGGAAGAGGAGCGTCATCACCTGAGGCGGACCGTCCTCGAGGCGCACGCCGAGCAGCTGAATGTCGCTCTTGTAGTCGTGCGCGGCGGGATCGGTGAGCTGCTCGGTGACGCGCGCGAGGAGAGACGCCGCGCGCGCGGTGTCTCCCTCGAGGAGCGCGGCGTTGTGCGCGGCGCGGAGCTCGTCGAACGTCACCGGCTCCGCGTCCGGCGCGCGCGCGGCCTGGCCAAGATGCACGCGCCACTCCCAGGTGGCCCACGGATCCTCCTCGCCGGTCACCGCGCGGATCACGTCGGTCGCCAGCGCGAGCCGCTCGAGGCCGCGGGGCACGCGCTCGGTCATTCGGTACGCGACCAGCGGCGCGCGCGCGCCTTCGCGGTCCACCGTCCAGAACGGTCCGCACGCGCGCACGGCATAGCGCGCCGCGACCGCGCGCAGATCGGACGCCGACAGCTTGCGCGCGTCGATGAGCACGGTCCCCTCGGTCACCTCCTTGGGGGCCGGATCGAACCACTTGTCGATGAACGCGATGGGCCGGTCGGCGGCGTAGACCACCGCGGGCGTAAAGGCGACGCTCGAGGTGAGCAGCACGCTCGACGACCGCGGGAGCTTTTCCGCGGCCCACGCCACGACGAGGGCCTTGTCGCGCTCGCTCTCGGTCGAGCGGCCGCCTTCGTCGAAGCGGCCGGCGGTGAGGCGCGCCTGCCAGAGGAGCGGCAGCGCGACGCGCGCCATGAGGCCGAGCGACGCGACGAGGACGAACGCGACGGCCGCGGCGCTCCTTCGACGAGCTCCCTCCGCGTCCTCTTGCGCCGCGGCCGCGCGCGCGAGGGCCCGGCCGTGCGCGAGCAGGATCGCGTCGAACAGCGTCGCGGCGCCGAGCGCTACGCTGACGCCGGCCAGGTGCGGCCAGAAAATGTGCGTGTCGGCGCCCTGCTTGAAGACGAAATACTCGAACGCCGCCGCCGCCGCCCACGCCGGGAGCACGGCGGCGCGCACGTCGCCGCGCCAGAGCCGGCGGGTCGAGACGGCGAGACCAAGCCCGCCGGCCCAGAGACCCAGCGGCGTGATCATCCAGTAGAGCCAGAGGAGCCGGCGCCCGCGGATCACCTCCGCGAGCGGCGTCGAGACCCCTCGCGTGCGGTTGTTGTAGCTGTCCAGCAGATCCTGCATCCGCCCGAGCTTCGAGAAGAGGGCGACGTAGAAGAGGAGCGTCCCGACCGTGGCGAGCACGGTGAAGGCGAACCACCGGGCGTGCTGTCGCTCGTCGAGCCGACCGAACCAGCGCCGCGGCAGCACGTACGCGCGCACGAACGAAAAGCCGACCGCGGCGCCGACGAGGACGGCGCCGTCCCAGTCGACGTGCGTGACGAGCAGCGCGCCCGCGACCGACAGCCACATCGGCGCTGCCTTCCACGTCTGCCAGAAGCGCACGGTGCCGAGCGTGAAGACGAGGCCGAAGAAGATCGTCGGGACCTCGAGGTTCCAGAAGTTCGAGAACGCGAGGTCGATGGGGACGAGGCAAAAAACGATGCTCCCGACGGCGGCGGGCAGCACGCCGAACAGCGCGCGGCCGACGCGGTAGAGGAGGGGCGGCGTGAGCGCGCTCAGCAGCGCCGCGGGCAGGCGCGTCGCGACCCAGCCGTGGCCGATCAGCTTGAAGACGAGCGCCGAGATGAGCGTGAGGCCCCACGGGTGATGCGCGTACGCGACCTCCGGCCCTGGCGGCGCGGGGGAATAGTTGAAGACCGTGAGGAACGTGCCCCAGCGCGCCATCTCCTCGCCGGCGACGGCGAAGGCGGCGCCCGCGGCGTTGTGTCCGCCCGCAAGCGGGGACGTTATCTCCCACATGCTCACACATGCGAAGAAGCCCCACGTCGCAAAGGCCGCCCAAAACGCGGCGCGCTCGGCGGCGGCGGCGGATGGAAGCTCGAATCGCCGGGCCAAGACCCGCCGAATGCTACCGCGGAACCGAAGGGCGTACAGATCGTTTGGCGCGCTGCTGCGTCTCCACCCGGTACCGTCGGGAGTGGAGGCCACGTGATGCACGCAGAGCAGCCGGAGGACGAACCCAACGGGAAGGCGCCGAGCGACGTTGGCGCGGAGCTGCTGGGCGCGCACGGCGAGACCGTGGGCAAGGCGTGCATGGCGTGGCTGGGCGAACGCGCCGCGGCGCAGGCCGCCGTCGAGGAGACGTTCGTGCAGGCGCGCGAGGGTCTCACGTCGCGCGGCGCGGAGGGGAGCGTCCGCGGGTGGCTCTTCGGGCTGGCGCAGCGGGCGTGCGCGCGGCGGCTCGAGGCCGGTCCGACGAAGACCGCGCCGCTGCGCGCGACGACGCAGCCGCTACCGAGCGCGGGCGCGAGCGCGAGCGGACCGAGCACGGAGCGCTTGCCGGGATCGCCGTTCGAGCACGCGCGGCGGGCGCTCCTCGCGCTGCCACCGACCGAGCGCGACGCGGTCGTGCTGCTCTACGTCGCCGGGCTCGACCTGGCCGACACGGCGCAGGCGGCGCGCGTCGACGAGCGCACGGCGCGCGAGCGCGCGAATCGAGGTCTCGTGAAGCTGCGGGCGAAGCTCGCGAACAACAGTTGAGCAGGTGAGCAAGTGAGCATGCAAGGGTCGACCGTCTGCGCGCGCATCGACGAGGATCTCCTCGGCATCCTGGACGGCACCGCCCACGCGGATCTCGTCGCCCACGTCGCCGCGTGCGACGCCTGCCGCGACGCGCGGTACGAGGCCGGCCGGCTCCCGGCACAGATCGCCAACGCCGGCGCGGACTACGCGGCATCTCCGGATCTCGCGCGCCGCATCGAGGCCCGCCTCGGCGAGCGGGGCGGCCCCGAGAGCCACGCGCGCCTGCGCACCGCGAAGCCCGCCGGCGACGCCCCCGTCGTCGTCATCGGCGCCCGGCCCAAACGCGCGATTCGGTGGAAGCCGCTGCTCCTCGGCATCGCCGCGGCGGTCGGCATCTCGAGCGGCGTCGTCGTCGGCATCAAGGCCGCCGACTGGCAGAAGACGCCGCGCGCCGCCGCGTCGCGCGCGTGGCATGGCAAGGTCGGCAAGGTCGCGCGCGGCGGCGTCGACAAAACCGGGGGCCTCACCGCGACGCTCCTGAACGGCAAGCAAGCGCCGCTCGGCGAGGGGCAAGAGATCAAGCCCGGCTGGCACGTCGTCACCGACGCGCGCACGCGCGCGCGCATCGACCTCGACGACGGCACACACATCATCCTCGACCGCGCCACCGATCTCGAGATCGGCCAAGCGCCGCGCAGCGCGAAGCTCGTGGACGGCGCGATCGTGGCCGACGTCGCGCACCTCGAGGGCGCGCCGACGGCGAAGCTCGGGCTCCCGCTGGGCACCGTCGAGGTGCTCGGCACCAAGCTCGCCCTGACCGCGTCGGGCGATCGCGCGAGCGTCGAGGTGCTCCGCGGCGTCGTCGCGGTGGACGACGGCAGCGGCAAGCCCGTCCAGGTGAGCGCCGGGCAGGAGGCCCAGCTCGCCAAGGGGCAGCGCACCGACGTGACGCCGGCCAACGATCTCGCGCAGCGCGTCGCGTTCGGCGGCGAGCTCGGCGTCGGCGACGCGCTCGGCCACAACGAGGACACCGACGGCTCCGTGAGCGGCCTCGGCGAGCTGCGCGCCAAGAAGCCCGGCAGCACGACCGAGAAGGACCACGCCGTCCGCCTCACGAGCCACTCGGCGAAAATCCGCGTCGTCGGCAACGTCGCGCGCACCGAGGTGGACGAGGTCTACAGCAACGACACGGACGACGTGCTCGAGGGCATCTATCGATTTCCGCTCCCGCCGGGCGCCCAGATCGAGCGCCTCGCGCTGGAGGTCGACGGCAAGCTCGCCCCGGGCGAGTTCGTCGACAAGGCCAAGGCCGCGGCGATCTGGCGCGGCGCCATTCAGAACGCCGCGCCAAAGGCGCAGCGGCCGCGCGAGGAGATCATCTGGGTCCCCGGCCCGTGGCACGATCCGGCGCTCCTCGAGTGGCAGCGCGGCGGGCGCTTCGAGCTCAAGATCTTCCCGATTCCCAAGCGCGGCGCGCGCCGCGTCGTGCTCGCGTACACCGAGACGATCGCGCCGGTGGCCGGCGTGCGTCGCTACACGTACCCGCTACCGCAGTCGACCTCGAGCGACATCAAGATCGACACGTTCGCGCTCGACGTCCAGGTGACCGGCGCGGACCCGAAGGCGCCCGTGCGCGTCCGCGGCTACGAGCTCGCGCGCTCGCAAGTCCCGGCCGAGGGCGGTAAGGCGCAGACGGAGCGCTTCGCGCAGACGATGACCGGGTTCTCGCCGTCCGGTGACCTCACGATCGAGTACTCCCTCGATGATCGCGCGACCGACGCGAGCGCCTACGCGTTCGCCGACGGGGCCGCCAAGGTGCGGGAGGACGGCTTCGTCGCGCTCGCGCTCCGCCCCAAGCTGCCGAAGTGGGCGGACACGCGCCCGCGTGACCAGGTCGTCGTCGTCGACGCCGGTCGCGCGATGTTCGGCGAGCGCTTCAAGCGGGCGCGCCAGCTGGCGGTGCAGGTGCTCCAGGAGATGGACCGGCGCGATCGCGTCACGGTGCTCGCGTGCGACGTGACGTGCCGCGAGATGCCCGGCGGGCTGCAAGCGCCTGGGTCGGGCGCGGCGCACGACGCCGACGCGTTCCTCGCGGGCGTGACGCCCGACGGCGCGAGCGACGTGGTCGGCGCGGTGCGCCGGGCAGCGGCGACGCTCCGGCAGGACACGAC
>JAYVXL010000553.1:0-4778 GCA_043785185.1 Myxococcales bacterium | reverse complement strand
GCGAGCGCGGCGGGCGAAACGGTGAACGCGCGACGGATCATTTCTTCGCTCCTCCGCGGTTCTCTTTGCGCTTCGGCGGCCCGGCGTCTTGCGGCACGACGGCGCCCGAGGGGCCCGCGTCGAGCTCCGCGCGGGGCGGCGCGGCGACCGGCGCGGACGAGGCGGCGTTGTCCGCTCCGCTCGTCCCCCCCGTCGCGCCCGGAGCGACCGGCGCGCCGCTGTCCTTCGCGTCGCCCCCGCCGATGACGACGGTGGACTCCGGCTCCGGAACGCCGTCGCCGTTCTTGTCCATCTGGATCGTGATCTTGTCCCCGTCGTACGTCCACCACTGGTCGACGCGCCCGTCGTTGGTCGTGTCGCGCTCGCGCTTGGTGCGCTTGCCGGTCGCGGGATCGAAGTAGTCCCACGTGTCGATGCGGTGCTGGCCGGTCGTGTCGAGCTCTTTGCGAACGAGCTTGCCGTTCTCGTAGAACTCGATGAGATCGACGACGCCGCTGTCGTCGAAGTCGCTCTCGCGGCGGCGCAGTTGGCCGCTCGCGTCGTAGTACTCGAACATGTCCGGCTTGCCGTCGTGGTTGAGGTCGGTGATGCGGCAAAGCTCGTGGTTCGACTTGTCGAAGATGCGCTTGATGTCCGGCTTGCCGTCGCCGTTGGCGTCGAGCGATTCGACGCGGTTTCCCGCCTCGTCGCACGCCTCGTGCGCGATCGACTCCGAGCGGCTGCCGCCCGGCATCTTCGCCGCCGCGACCCCCGACTCTTTGCTGTCGCCGCTGCACCCCGCGGCTCCGAACGACCCGACGGCCCCGACGCCCAAGGTAAGTAGCCCTGCCGCGGCCGTCCGCCACAACACGCCCTCAATTCGCGCACGCGCAATCATCGCCGCCACGATACCCACCTCCGGGTGGACATCGCAAGCCGCGAAAAAGGGCCGTGAGTCGGGCACTTGGCCTGGTCGGCGGCGCGGAGGCTTTCCGGAGGCGCTGGCGCCGCATAAATTTGATCGCCGGAGGCACCTTGACGGTCACGTATGTTCACGTAGTGTAAGCTCACTCGGACCGCCGAAATTCCCCGAGAAAACCGCCTTCAGATGTCCCGGAAGAAGATCTCCACCACCATCTACGTGACGCCGGAGCAGAACGATCGGCTCAAGCTGCTCCACGAGCGAACCAAGGTCCCGGTGGCCGTCTATATCCGCGAGGGGATCGACATGGTGCTGCGCCACTACCAGCACATTCTCCCCGGCCAGTTGCCGCTCGAGGGGACGCCGGGTGCTGGCGTCGACGACAAGAGCGCGGCGAGCAACAAGAAGGTGTAAGAGAAGCGCGCGGCGCGCCTTCGCGCGCCCCTTCTTCCACCGAGACGCGCCTCCCGACCATGGCCACCGAGCAGTCCAAGATTCGAAATTTTTCGATCATCGCGCACATCGACCACGGCAAATCGACGCTGGCGGATCGCATCCTCGAGGTGACCGGCGCGGTCACGCAGCGCGAGTCGCGCGAGCAGTTCCTCGACAAGATGGATCTCGAGCGCGAGCGCGGCATCACGATCAAGGCGCAGAACGTCCGCCTCAAGTACACGGCAAAGGACGGTCAGCTCTACCAGCTGAACCTCATCGACACGCCGGGCCACGTGGACTTCAACTACGAGGTGAGCCGGTCGCTCTCGGCGTGCGAGGGGGCGATCCTCGTCGTCGACTCCACGCAAGGCGTCGAGGCGCAGACGCTCGCGAACGTGTACCTCGCGCTCGATCAGGGCCTCGAGATCCTCCCGGTCCTGAACAAGGTGGACCTGCCGTCGTCCGACGTCGACGGCACGAAGGAGCAGATCGAGCAGGTCATCGGCCTCGACTGCGCCGACGCGATCCCGTGCAGCGGCAAGACCGGCGTAGGCGTGGCGGAGATCCTCGAGCAAATCGTCCTGAAGGTGCCGCACCCGCGAGGCAAGGCCGACGCGCAGCTGCGCGCGCTCATCTTCGACTCTTGGTACGACAGCTACCGCGGCGCGATGGTCATGATCCGCGTCGTCGACGGCACCCTGAAGAAGGGCGACAAAATCCGCTTCATGGCCACGAAGAACGACTTCGAGGTCACCGAGATGGGCAGCTTCCAGCCCTTCGCCGTCCCGGTCGAGGAGATCGGGCCGGGCGAGGTCGGCTTCGTCGCCGCGAACATCAAGAGCGTGCACGACACGCAGGTCGGGGACACCGTCACGCACGCGAGCGTGAACCCGGCGAAGGGCCCGCACCACCTGGGGCCGACGACGCAGATGCTGCCCGGCTTCAAAGAGGTGAAGCCGATGGTCTTCGCCGGCATCTTCCCGACCGACAGCGCCGAGTACCCGGCGCTGCGCGACGCGCTCGAGAAGCTGCACATGAACGACGCGGCGTTCTCCTTCGAGCCCGACTCGTCCGAAGCCCTCGGCTTCGGCTTTCGCTGCGGCTTCCTCGGGCTTCTGCACATGGAGATCATCCAGGAGCGCCTCGAGCGCGAGCACAACCTGGACCTCATCACGACCGCGCCGTCCGTCGTCTACAACGTCTACAAGACGGACGGCACGATGCTCCGCGTCGAGAACCCGGCGAAGCTCCCGAGCCCGCAGTGGATCGACCGCATCGAAGAGCCGATCGTGAAGATGTCGATCCACGTGCCCGCCGAGTACGTCGGCGCGGTCCTCGCGCTCTGTCAGGAGAAGCGCGGCACGCAGGTCGACCTGAAATACGCCGCCGCCGATCGCGTCATCATCACGTACGAGCTTCCGTTCGGAGAGGTGCTCTTCGACTTCCACGACAAGCTGAAGAGCGTGTCGCGCGGCTACGCGTCGATGGACTACGAGGTCACCGGCTACCGCCCCGACAGCCTCGTGAAGGTCGACATTCTCGTGAACGGCGAGCCGCTCGACGCGCTCAGCATCATCGTGCACAAAGAGAAGAGCCAGCCGCGCGGGCGCTCTCTCGCCGAGAAGCTGAAGGAGTTCGTCCCGCAGCAGCAGTACGAGGTCGCGATCCAGGCGGCCATCGGCGGCAAGATCATCGCGCGCGAGACCGTGCGCGCGCTCCGCAAAGACGTCACCGCGAAGTGCTACGGCGGCGACATCTCGCGCAAGAGGAAGCTCCTCGAGAAGCAAAAAGAGGGCAAGAAGCGCATGAAGCAGGTGGGCAACGTGGAGATCCCGCAGAAGGCGTTTCTCGCGATTTTGAAGGTCGACTAGTTCCCCCTCGCGGCCTTTGCAGGCCGCGATTCCCCCATCCAGCGCGAAGTGCCTCCCGGCACTTCGGCAGGGTGTTTGGCACACCCTGCTAGCGCGCGCCTTGCGGTGCCCGCTGCGTGCCCCCTGGCGTCCCCCCTTGCGTACCCACCGGCGCAAGTCGGGTGGTACGCTCGGCTCTCCGGCGCGATGTCGATCAGGAAGAAGCCTCCGCCTCGCAAGAAACCGAACCCGCGCGCCGGTGTGCTCGGGCTCGACCAGCCGCGGCTCGCGGTGGCGGCGATCGAGCGCATCAAGACGGTGCTGCTGCGCGCGGGTCACGGCGACCGCATCGGCGCGCCGCTCACCCAGGACGAGCTCGACGGCCGCGCGTCGGTCGTCGGGCTGCCGCTGCCGCCCAGCTACGTCGCGGCGCTGCGCGTCGTAGGCGCGATCGGCGACCCCGAGCGCCTGCTCACGGCCGACGAGATGTCCGCCGCGGTGCTCAAGCTGTCGCGCCACAAGCCGACGCGCGAGGCCGAGCGGTACGTGCCGTTCGTGCAGCTCACCGACCGCTACCTGTGCTTCGACACCGAGGACGCCGCGACGGCCGGGGAGCTGCCGATCGTCGAGTGGGTGCACGGCACGCCGCGGCCGCGCTACGGCACGTTCGCCGAGTTCCTCGACCAGGTCGCCGACGCGCGCGAAGAGTCGCTCAAGACGGCCGCCGTCATCCCGCCGCGCCTGCGGACGCTGCTGCTCGACCTGGGCTTCCGCTTCGACTACCCGGTCGTCGGTCGGCTCGAGACGGGCGACGTCGCGGCCATCAAAGAGCTCCTCGGCAAGACGCAGACGCGCGAGGTCCTCGGCAACGTCGGGCGCCTCTTCGATTCGAGCGGCAAGGCGTCGCTCACGATGAACGTCGACGAGTTCACGCTCGCCGTCTCGGTGCGCACCGGCATCTTCATCTTCGAGGCGGAGGACGTGTTCCGGTGGCTGCGGCATTTCCGCGACGAGAACTTCTTCGGCGACGCGACGCGCGAGCCCTCGCACCCCGACCAGGTCCGCGATCTGCGCAAGGCGCCGCGCGAGCCGCCGCTCGTCCTCCGCGGCACGAGCGAGATCCTCGGCCAGCCCGCGCGCAAGCACCATTTTCGCGCCGCCTCCGGCAAGAGCGCGTCGGACTTCCACATCCTCGGCCGCACCAGCGGCGTCGGCGAGCGCTCGTCGAGCCTCATCCTCCACGTCGTGAAGGGCAAGGTCGCGGACGCGCACGCCGTCGACGAGCCGCTCATCGGCCTGCACGTGATGGCGGACGGCACGATGTGGGGCCTCTCGATGAGCGGCACTGCCATTCGCTTCTCGGACGACACCGCCAAGAGCTTCCCGCTCAAGCGGCCGACGCCCGGTCGCTCGTGGTGGTACGGCATCGGCGGCGCGGGCGATCGCGTGCTCGTGTGGGGCGCCGGCACGCTGCTCACGTGGAACGGCGAGGCGTTCGCGCCGTTCGAGCCGGACGCATGCCTCGACGTCGCCGAGTCGGTGACCGCGCTCGCGCTCCAGAAGAGCGAGATCGCGATGCTCGTGTGCGGCGA
>JAYVXL010000552.1:0-4785 GCA_043785185.1 Myxococcales bacterium | reverse complement strand
TCGCGAAGCGCGCTCCGACGGCGACGTGATCGGTCACCCAATAGCTCGTACCGACGTTGACGTAGTGAAGGCGCGTCACCGCCCCACTGCCGACTTGGTACTGGACCTGCGTGTACTGCGCGCCCACGCCGTTGGCGCACTGGTAGGGGCACGCGAACGGGTGCTCGTAGTTCACGTCCACGCCGCCGCCGATGACGACGCCCGTGTATTTGTCCGGCGCGAGGCGCGCGACGTTCTTCGGGTCGACGGTGTCGTTCTTCGTGTACGCCGCGTTGAGGAACGGCACGAGCATCTCCTTCAACAGCTTGAGGCGCACGTTCCCGCGCACGTTGAACGCGCGGATGTTCTGATCGCTCGTCTGCGTCGTGTCGGTGTCGATGACGGCGCCCTGGAACGCCATCTTCGCGTCGAGCATCTTGCTCGTGTAGAGCACGCTCGGCGCGATCATCATCATGTGGAAGCTGTCGTCGGGGAAGTTGTTCGGCGACTTGCCGATGTACTGGTACGGCTGCTCGTACACGCGCCCGAACGGCGGGTACGCGCCGCCGACCATGAGCGAGCCGGTCGACGAGACCGGGTTGCCGGCGGTGAACGCGAGGCCGAGCCGGAGCCCCTCGGCGACCCTGAAGGTGCCGCGCACGCCGTTGCCCAGGTTGAAGCCGCTGTAGAGCAGCGGGTCGCGGGTCGCGGTGTCCTGGAGGAACACGTCGGCGACGTGCTGCGAGTAGAAGTCGACGCTCGCCTCGTCGGTGACGCGGCCGACCTCGATCATGCCCGGGTCGATGGTGAGGCGCAGCAGTTGATTGCGAACCTGAAGCGCCGCCTGGCCTTCGAACGAGCTCGAGCCGTGGAGCGACGTGCCGCCGCTCGCCATGAGCTCGCTCTCGAAGCTGACCCACGCGCCCGCCGAGCCGCGCAGCCCGAACCGGCTGAGCGCGATCGCCGACACGCGCGCCTCCTTGTGCTCCTCGGGGCCGTTGAAGGGGAGATCGGCCTTCGCGCCGCCGACGATCGAGATGAACGGATCGAGCTTGAGCTTGGAGAGCGGGCCGTCTTTCTTGGGCTCCGCGTCGGCCTTCGCCTCGGCGTCCGCCTTCGGGGCTTCGTCGGCCTTCGCTTCGGCGCTCGCCTTCGGCGGGGAGGCCTTGGGATCGGCCTTCGCGTCGGGCTTGGGCGCGTCGGTCGCGTCGTCCTGCGTCCGAGCGAGGGCCGCGCGCGGCAGCGTGAAGGCGAAGGCGATGACCGCGACGGCGGCGGCGCTACGTGTAATATACATATAATTGCTTGCTCGGGGGGCGGGGACGACGGGAGGTCGCCCGGTTACTTCGAGAGCGCGGCGACGATCTGGTTGAGGCCGCTCGCGCTGCGGATGGCGCCGTAGTGGTTCTTGAAGGCGCCCTTGACGAAGTAGCCGCTGGTGTCGATGTCGCTCAGGGACACCGTCAGGTTCGTCGCGCCCTTGAGCGCGGCGCTGCCCTCGGAGACGAACTCGTCCTGCAGCGTCCCGTCCTTCGGGTCTTGCATGACGATGGTGACGTACGCGACCTTGTTGCCGCCGCAGACGCCGTGCTGACCGAACGCGGTGTCGCCGTCGGCGCACGGCGTCTCGTAGGCGCCGTCGGGGCCGTTGTTCGGGAGCATGAACGTCGTCGGCACGTAGGCCGTGCGATCGCCCATCTCGCACGCGACCTTGCCGCGCATCGTCGGGTTGGTGCCGCAGAGCGCGCGGAAGCTGGAGACGCCGTGGTTGGCGCCGGACGCGAGGACGAGCGACTTGATGTGCTCGTACGGCTTCTTGCCGGCGCGGTGGAGGCGGCGGAGCGAGTCGCGGATGACGGTCGGACCGAGCGAGAAGCCGACGATCGAGAGCTTGCGGCCGGGGTGCGCGGTGATCATCGCGTCGATGAAGTGCTGCAGGATCGGCACGTACCAGCCGTGGTCGATGTTGCGCCCGGCGTTCTCCGTCGCGTTGTTGCCGGTCGGGTCGTCGTTCTTGTCGAAGCGCGCGTCGACCGCGAAGACCTTGAAGCCCGCGGCGACGAGGCGCTCGGACAGCATCGGCGTGGCGGGCGAGCCGTCGGCCGAGTACGACTCGAAGTCGCCGGGCGTCGACGAGTTGCCGTGCACGAGCAGCACGATCGGCTTGTTCGTGTCCTCGTTCGGCGTCGCGTACTCCTTCGCCGCGCACTTGTAGCCCGCGATCGTCGCCGGCGCGTACTGCACGGCGTTCGTCGCGCCGGCGGGCCGCGCGGCGAGGCCGTCGGTCGTACACCCGGGGTGCTTCGACAGGTCCTCGCGGTAGGCGATCGCGTCGGCGTTCGTCGCGTTCGCGGTCGGGTCGGTCCCGCCGGCGTCGCCGACGGTCGCGGCTGGACCGGCGCCGCCGTCCTTGCCGAACTCGGTCTGCGTGAGACACGCGCCCGTCGAGAGCGCGAGGACAATGGCCGTGGAAACGCGTGCGTGGAACTTCATCTCAGCCTCCAACCTTCCGTGAACGACGGCGCGCAGACGCGCGCGTGAAGAGCGCGACGAGCGCGCCGAGTACGAGTGCAAAGGGGCGTGCGGGTCCTTCGGGCGTGGCGGCGACCGAGCAGCCGGCGAGGCCGCAGCTCGCCTTGGGCCCGCCGGTGCCGAAGTCGGCGACGCCCGCGTCGAACGCGCCCGCGGAGGGCGGCGTTGGGGACGAGCCGCCGCTGCTGCCGCCGTAGCCGCCGGCGCCGGGCTTTCCGGCGTCGTGCGGAGAGGGCGCGCTCGCGTCGCGCGCTCCGCCGTCGACGGCGCCGGCGTCGACGGGAGCGCCGCCGTCGCCCGCGTCGGGGCCTGGCGTGCCGCCGTCGAGCGCGGGCGACGCCGGGACGCCGAAGAAGGACAGCGCGAGCCGCGGCCCGCAGATCTTCGCGTCGAGGACGTAGGGCGCGGCGACGCCGCAGCCGCCGGCCGGGTCGATGAAGACGCCGTGCCCTTGTCCGCTGATCGCGTACGTCTCGACGAGGACCTGACCGCTGCCGTCCTCGTAGGTCGCGTGCGGATAGCCCTGGACGCTCCCCGTCGCCGACGGCGTCTGGCCGATGCCGTGCACACCCGTCCACTGGCGCATGAGCGCGATCGTGTTCGACGGGTCGACGACGGCGTCGGCCGTGCCTTGCCAGATCGACACGCGCGGCCAGGCGCCGGTGTAGCTCGGGTTCGCCGCCTTCACGAGCGCCGCCCATGTCGCGGCGTCCTGATCCTTGCCGGGCTTGATGCACGCCGACGACGCGGCCAGCGACTCGGCGCAGTCGTACGGGATGCCGCCGAACGTCGCGCCGGCCGCGAAGACGTCGGGCCACGTCGCGAGGAGGATCGCCGCCTCGGCGCCGCCGGACGAGAAGCCGACCGCAAAGACGCGTTTGGGGTCGACCTTCTGATCGAGCGCCATCTTGTCGACCATCGACTTGATCGACTGGTTCTCGCCCTGGCCGCGCTTCAGACCGGCCGTCCAGTTGAAACAGTACTGCGCGTTGTTCGCCGCCGTCTGCTCGGGGTAGACGACATGGAAGCCCATCTCGTCGGCGAGCGCGTTCCACCCCGCGCCGACCATGTCGGCCGCCCGCTGGGTGCAGCCGTGAAGGACGACGACGAGCGGCGCGCCTGCCCCTGCGCCCGGCGCGAGGTGGCGGTACATCGTGAGACCGCCGGGGTTGTCGCCGAAGCTGGGGACGAGCTCGAGGCCGCTCGCCGTGACGGTGACGGCGGAGGACGAGGCCTGCGCGAGGTCGCCTGCGCGCGCGGCGTCGCTGCAGCCCGTCGTGAGCGCGGCGAGGGCGGCGGCCGAGAACGCCGAATAGACGGGGAAGACGAGACCGAGCTTCATGACGGCTCCTTGCGGCTGCGGCTGCGGGTGCGGGTGCGGCGCGAGAGGGCGACCGCGAGACCGAGACCGAGCAAGGGCCACGCGGCGTCGCCCGGGCCGCGGGCAGCGCCGCGCGCGCCGACGCCGCAGCCGGACGCCTCGGCGTTGCCGCCGGAGGTCGAGCCCGACGCGCCGCTCGCGCCCCCGCCGGCGGCGCCGCCGCCGCTGCCGCCGCCGCTGCCCGCACCCGTGAGGCCGAAGAACTCGGCGATCTTCTCGGTCGAACAGAGGTGCACGTCGAGCGCGTACGCGCCGGCGGTGCCGCAGCCGCCGCTCGGGTCGAGCGCCACGCCGTGGCCCATGTTCGGAACCGCGATCATCTCGACGGCGACGGACCCGCTCGCGTCCTTCCACTCGGAGCGCGCCGCGCCGCCTTTGAGGGTGGACGTCGCGCTCGGCACGTCCGCCGCGCCGTGGACGCCCGCCCACTGCTTGGCGAGCTCGGTCTCGTTCTTCGGCGCGACGACGGCGTCGCTCGTCCCTTGCCACACGCTGACGCGCGGCCAAGGGCCGGCGTAGTTGGGGTTCGCGGAGCGCACGCGGTCGGCCCAGGCCTTGGCCGAGAGGTCCTTGCCGGGGTTCATGCACGTAAAGGTGTCGACGAGCGACGCCGCGCAGTCGTACGGGAGGCCGGCGATCGGCGCGCCGGCGGCGAAGACGTCGGGCCACATCGCGAGCATGAGCGCCGTCTCGGCGCCGCCGGCCGAGAGGCCGGTGATGAAGACGCGCTTCGGGTCCACGCCGGCGCGCGCGACCATCTCGTCGACCATTTGCTTGATCGAGAGGTTCTCGCCCTTGCCGCGCGCGAGGCCGGCGCCGTACCACGTGAAGCAGCGCTGGGAGTTGTTCGCGGTCGTCTGCTCGGCGTAGACGACGTGGAAGCCGTGCGCGTC
>JAYVXL010000551.1:0-4791 GCA_043785185.1 Myxococcales bacterium | reverse complement strand
ACGCGCTCGCGCGCCGGCTCGAGGCGCGAAACGAAGAGCACGATCGCGCAGTCGTCGAGACGGCCGGCACGCTCGAGGGCTCGCTGAGCGCGCTGCGTGTGCTTCAAAATGAGCTAATGCGCGCTGTAGACGAGGCGGCGTCCATCGTCGCGAAGGGAGACTAGATGGGCAATCAATCGGGCCGTGGAGAGACCGAAGTCAACGCCAAGATCGCCGTTCCAGAAGGGGACGGCGTGCCGCGCATCACCGCGGTCTCGGGGCCGGGCGCCGGCCGCTCGCTGGCGATGGCGCGCGCGCTCGCGACCGCCGGCCGCCACGCCACCAACGATTTGGTGCTCGCCGACCCGCGCGTCTCGGGCGTCCACCTCGAGCTGTCGCGCGTCGGCTCGCGTGTCCACGTCCGCGACGCCGGCAGCACGAACGGAACGTGGCTCGGCCTGCACCGCGTCACCGAGATCGAGCTCGTCGCCGGCGGCGAGCTCACCGTCGGCGACACGGTCATCCGCGTCGACACCGACGGCGGCGCCCGCCCCGTCGCGCGGAGCCTTCACGAGTCGTTCGGCGAGCTCGTCGGCGAGTCGCCGGCGATGCGCGAGGTGTTCGCGACGCTCGAGCGCATCGCGCCGAAGAATCTCCCGGTCCTGATCCATGGGGAGACCGGCTCCGGTCGCAAGGAGGTCGCGCGCGCGATCCACGCGCGCTCTGCGCGCGCCGGCGGCCCGTTCGTCGTCGTCGACGCGGCGAGCTTGCCCGATGCGATGGCGGCGACGCTCTTCTTCGGCAGCGAGGCCGCGGGCGGCGCGCGCGCTGGCTACTTCGAGTCGGCGAGCGGCGGCACGCTCTTCATCGACGAAATCGGCGCGCTCTCCCCGGCGCTCCAGACCCAGCTCCTCGCCGTCGTCGAGCACCGCGAGATCACCCGCGTCGGCGGCGCCTCGCCGGTGCGGGTCGACGTCCGCCTCGTCGCCGCCACCCGCCGCGACCTCCGCCACGAGCTCGACGCCGGCCGCTTCCGCGAGGACTTGTTCATGCGCCTCGCGCAGACGCCGGTGCTCCTGCCGCCGCTGCGCGATCGGCTCGTCGACATCCCGGTGCTCTGCCGCAAGCTGCTGACGAGCATCGCCGGCGATCGCAGCGTGCTCATCGAGGCGAGCGCCCTCGCGCACCTGCAGGCGCAGCCGTGGCCGGGCAACGTCCGCGAGCTGTCGAACGTGCTGGTGCGCGCGGCGGCCCTCGCGACCGACGACGTGATCCGGCGCGGCGACGTCTCCGGCGAAGGCGTCGGCTTCCGCGGCAGCCGCGAGGAGCGCAAGGTGATGGATCTGAACGGCGAGTTCGCGCCGGCGAAGGAGCGCGCGATCGATCGCTTCGAGTCGGTGTACCTGGCGGCGCTCATGAGGCGATGCGCGGGGAACCTGTCGCGCGCGGCGCGGGAGGCGAACCTCGCGCGGCACCACCTGCGCGATCTCCTGAAGAAGCGCGGGCTCTACGGCGCCTCTTGGGATGCGAAGGACGAAGAGGGCTGACGCCGAGGGCGCGTTTCGCGGCGGGCGATCGGTTGAGATGCAAGGATATCGCAGGTGTACGTGCGGCGATCCGCCAACGGGCTTACGGCGTAGGTAGGGGGACGTGATCAAGCTCGCCCTCGCCCTGCCGCTCAGCGGACGCGCGCTCGCCTTCGCCGCGTCGGCGGCGGCGCACGTCGCGGTCTTCGCCGCGACGGGGCTCGGGTCCGGGCACGCGGCCGCCGCGCCCGCAGGTGAAGCGACGATCGCGATCGACGTCGTCGAGGCCGTCGCGCCGCCGCCGGCCGAGGAGGACGACCGCACGCCGGCGCCGGCCGCGAACGTCGCCGCGAAGGCGCCGAGCGCGCCGTCGCACACGCACCCGTATCCGGTCGCGCCCGACCACGACGACCACCCGCACGACCCCGCGCTCGCGCACACGCCCGCGGGCGCGCCTCTTGGGGAGGAGCGCCCCGTCGAAGCCGCCGTGGCCGCGGCCCCCGCCGCCGCGCCCGCCCGCTTCGCGATGACCTTCGGGGGCGCAACCGCCAACGTTGGCGGCGCCGTCGCGGCGAACGCGGCCGGGACTTCGGGCGCTTCAGGCGCCGGCAGTGGCGCGGGCGCCAGCGCGGACGACGGCGCGCGGGCGGTCGTCCCGGAGTCCGGCGTCTCGGTGCGCGCGAAGCTCGTCGCGCGCGCCCCGCTCGCCTATCCGTTCGGCGCGGAGGACCTCGAGGCGGACGTAGAGCTCGAGCTCATCGTCGCGGTGGACGGCCGCGTCGAGTCTGCGCGTGTCAGCCGGCGCGCCGGGCACGGCTTCGACGAGGCCGCGCTCAAGGCCGTGCGCGACTACCGCTTCACGCCCGCGGAGCGGACGGGGCGGCGTGTGCGCGTGCGGATGCCGTGGGTCGTGCAGTTCCGCCTCGCGCGGTGAGCACGCCGGACGTGCGCGGGCGCGCCGCCGCGCCCGGCGCGCGCACGTCGTTGTCGCGGAGGTGGCGCAGGTTCACGAGGTTGATCGCCACGTGCGCCGCGACCGGACCGGCGAGGCTGCCCGTCAAGACGAAGATGCCCGCGAGGCAAGCGCCGGTGATGCCCGCCCACAGCGCCCACGCCCACCGCGCCTGACCGCGCACTTGGTGGAGCAGGCCGAACGCGACGCTCGACGCGATGACGCCCAGGACGGGCACGAGCAGCCCGCGGAAGACGAGCTCCTCGGCGATGCCGCTCGAGAGCGCCATCGCGACGATGCCGCGCCCCGACGCGTGACGCACCACGGGCCGCAGATCGGCGTGCAGCGCGCGCGCCCAGGGCTGCGTGAGCAACATCACGCGCGTCGTCGCGATCGTGGCGCCCGCGAAGAGCGCGCCCATCACCAGGCTCGTCGCCAACGCGAACGGTCCGGCGAGGCCGAGCGCCGAGCGGGTCGTGAACGGGTCGCGACCGAGCAGCGCAGCCACGCTCCCTGCGAGGAGCGCCAGCAGCGCGTACGTGAAGGTTCGGAGGACCGGCTCGACCACGGCGAGCGCAAACGCTAGCCCTCGCGCCGCGGGCGCGCAATCCTCACGAAGCTCCCGAGAATCCTGGTAGAGTTGCCCCTTCTCAGGACGAATGGACGATGGCACGAGGATGATGGGATGACGGTTCCTCACGACGAACGCCCGCGCGTCCTCATCGTCGACGACGAGAAGTTCATCCGCGACATCCTCGCCGACTTCCTCGGGATGGAGGGCTACCACGTCCGCACCGCTGAAGACGGCGCGGCCGCGCTGAACGAGCTCGATCTCGCGCGCTACGACCTCATCATCAGCGACCTGAAGATGCCGCGGATGGGCGGCATCGAGCTGCTCGAAGCCATCGCCACGCACGCGCCGCACGCGCTCACCGTCATCATGACCGGCTTCGGCACGGTCGAGACGGCGATCGACGCGATGAAGCGCGGCGCGTACGACTACATCCTGAAGCCGTTCAAGGTGGAGGAGGTCATCCACGTCGTCCAGCGCGGCCTCGAGAAGCAGCGCCTCTCGGCCGAAAACCTGCGCCTGAAGGAGGCCCTCAGCCTCTACAAGGTCAGCGAGGCGATCGCCGCGAGCCTCTCGCTCGACGAGGTCTTGGCGACGGTGGGGGACACCGCGCTGCACGAGATCCACGGCGACCTCGTCTCCACCTGGCTCGACGACGGCGAGGGCGGATTCTTCGAGCGCCAGCGCCTCCTCCAGCCCAAGCCGGTCGTCGTCCTCAAGGGGGACGACCTCGGCCGCCTCGATCCGGCGGCGTTCCTCGAGCAGTTCGCGGGCGACTCGATGCTGCTCGAGCACGGCACCAACGGCATGCGCTTCTTCAAGGAGCCGCCGGCCATGCCGCTCGCGTCGCTCCTCGCCGTGCCGCTCCGCATGAAGCAGCGGGTGCTCGGCTTCATCGCCGTCGCCAGCTTCTCGAAGAGCAAGCGCTTCGACGAGGGCCAGCGCAAGCTGCTCAGCATCGTGGGCTCGCGCGCCGCCGCGGCGATCGAGAACGCGCGCCTCTACGAGGACCTGCGCGCCACGTTCCAGCAGACGATCCAGGGGCTCGCGAAGGCCATCGACAAGATGGACCGCTACACCGCCGGCCACTCCGATCGCGTCGCGACGTACGCGATGTACCTCGCCGTGCGCCTCGGCCTCCCGCCCGACATGATCGAGATCGTGCGCCAGAGCGCGCTCATGCACGACATCGGCAAGATCGGCTGCGTGATGAACCTGAACAAGCCCGGCAAGCTCACGCAGGACGAGTACGAGGTCTTCAAGAAGCACCCGGGCTACGGGCGCGACATCTTGGACCCCATCAAGTTCCTCCACCCGCTCGTCCCCGGCGTGCACCTCCACCACGAGAGGTGGGACGGTCGCGGCTACCCGCTCGGCCTCAAGGGCAACGACGTGCCGCTCATCGCGCGCATCATCGCCGTCGCCGACACCTACGACGCGATGACGAGCGATCGCGCGTACCGCCGGGCGCTGCCGCACGAGGTCGCGGTGAACGAGATCGAGCGCTGCGCCGGCACGCAGTTCGACCCGGAGGTCAGCGACACGTTCGTCGCCGGGCTCGACAATTACCGGGAAGACGAGCAGTCCAAGGGCCGGCGCGTGCCGGAGTAGACGACCGCGGATTTTCGTCGCTGCGACTCGCGCGGGGGCCCCCACCGGACTAGAGTGGCCCGCCAACAAGGAGCCGGTCCATGACGTTCGACCACCTTCCCGAGGCGCTCACCTTCGACGACGTGCTGCTCGTCCCCGCGTACAGCGAGGTG